>CAMVDI010000216.1 GCA_947166205.1 uncultured Clostridia bacterium | reverse complement strand
TGGAATGGGCTTATCTATGTGTATAGGGAATATCCGGTTTGTAATACTGTGCGTACAGCTGCTGAATCTTTTCATAGAGTGCTTCATTCGGCGTTCTGTAATCCGATCTTGTCAGCATCATTGCCAGGACACCGCCCGGCTTCAGCAGCTCAAAAGTCTTTGAAAAAGCGACTTCCTCGGGAATCCACTGGATGGTTGCGGCTGAATAGACCATATCGAACCGCTGCTGTCCGAAATCGTGCGTGATGAAATCATCATGCACAAGATGGAAATTGGGGAACCGGTCATACTTTTCCCGCATCTTTGCACAGAGATGCTCTCCGAGCTCTATGGCGTGATAATCGCACCCGGTCTGCAGGATCGGATCCGTAGCCTGTCCGGTACCCGGCCCGATCTCCAGGACGCGTTTTCCCGGGCCGATCCCTGCATCGTGAATCAGGTATTCAAACAATGCCGGGCTGTATCTCGGCCGGTATCTGTCAAACTGCTCAGGAATCGTATCGAAGATTTTCCTGAATTCCATGCAGGCATCCCTCCCGATCTGTTTTTTGTTGGTTCCCATGATAGCATATTCCGGGAGAATTTCCAGAACGAATTTCCGGGAAGGCTTTCCGGGGAATTTTTCGGACGTCGGGAGGATCAGCGGGGAAACGCAGGCGGGGACGGTTACGCGAGAATTGGAATCAGTTGGAAAATTAAGTAACGAAAAACAAAAAAGATACAGGATGCAGCGCCGAATGGGAAGTCGGAGAGGCGGGAAATCCTTGTAATGGTACGCATATCTTTGGTAAAATCTTAAGGATTGTTTCCTTATAATACGCAAAACCCGCAAAAACGAAAAGAAACGGCAAAAACCAATCGGTCACATTCATACATCATGCCCGCAGCCAGACTTGTCACCGGCGCCGGCGGGCGGAAAAGAGGCGCCCCTTGAGAACGACGCTCAGACTGTACAGAACCGAAAAGGGCGGCATCCTGCCGCGCGTATTCCTGCTCCTCGCGGCGCTGCTGTTTGCGGCAGCGGGGATCTTCGCAGCGCCTTTCGCGCAGGCGGACGGAACGCCCGCGCAGATCCGGAGCGCGAAGATCGAGTGGCTGACGCCGGACAGCCCGTCGGACGGGCAGGCGAACCGGCTGTTCATCCGGAAGCAGGACAGCGATATAGAAATCAGCATGCAGTTCCAGGTCGAAATCGTCCTGACGGGCCTGGAACCGCATGAGCCGGGTTCTGTCCGGATCCTGTTCCCGCGGCAGATCTGGCACCAGCGGGACTCGTACTATAACGGCGGCCAGGTCCAGTCGGCGGGATACGGCGGAATGACCTTCTCCGTGCCGGACGCGCCGAGCGAGAATTCCGCGTGGCACTGGGAGGAAGCGGAGAACGGGCAGTACGCCGTCGTCAATGACGCGGCCCTCAACGCCGCGACGCAGTTCAGTTTCCAGTGCACGATCACCGGGATCGAGGTTTCGAAGATCGTGGATATGCTGCCCAGCGATCCGCTGAAGGCCACGGTGGAGGTCACGACCCGCAGCGGCGTGAAGGACACCATGAGCACCCAGGAGCTGACGGCGGTCATCGACACGAGGGAATTCCTGAGCAATCCCGGCGCGGGCATGTCCGCCCAGGTGTACTCGACGCCGGAAAACGTTCCGGCCGGCGCGAAGGAGAACCTGCCCGGCGGGCCGGAAACGGCGAACAAGTATGTGTTTGTGCGCTGGACCACCTGGCCGCTGTATGAAGGAACGCAGTACTTCAGCCTGGACATGGACGTGTGGGCCGGGGTGGCGGAAGGAAACGGGGTCTCGATCCCGGGCATCATCCTGGGCGAAAGCAGCGTGATCAGCGGCGGGACGGTCGGCACGGAGCCCTCCGGGGAACAGCCCGGGGAGCACTACAGCCGGCAGACGGTCCGGTACAACTATGACGGCCGGGGATGGAATGACTACCGGGCCCGGGAAATCTGGACGGCGTATCCCGCGGACCAGATGCAGAACAACAAAACCTATACGATCCGCGCCGCGTCGCAGTGGACGCTGACGGAGGCGGACCCGGCGGTGGGAAGCGACCCGAGGGAAGTCTCCCAGGCCGGGGCAACGGCGTCGGTGAACTATCTGCACGCGGGATGGGAATATCCTGCGGGAACGTTCGGCGTGTACAAGTATTCGGGCTCGCAGCCCAGCCATACGCACAACACCCCGGTGAAGGACCGGCCGGACGGGAGCACCAGCTCCCAGGGCCACAAAAAGGACAAGACCTACGAGATGGCCGTCGGCGCGCTGCGCAACGGAAAGAGCGTGACGCTGGACTTCGAGGTGCTGACTGTGGGGTATGGCTATTCGTACACCGCGGGCCCGACGAGCGAGGTGCCGGACCTGCCGGAAGGCTGGGAAGAGGACCCCTCCCATTACCTGAACTGGACCTACCGGATGGAGACCACGGACGATACGGTTTCCGTGGCGAACATCAGCAACGGCGGGAACCTCGGGGCAGGGGACTACTACTT
>CAMVDI010000215.1 GCA_947166205.1 uncultured Clostridia bacterium | reverse complement strand
CCCGCCCGCCTCCAGGCCGTTGGCCTTCTGGAAGCTCTTCAGGGCATACACGCTGTGCCCGTCAAATTTCCCGTCGATCTCTCCCTTGAAGTATCCCAGCTTCTTCAGCCGCTTCTGGACAGCCCGGGCGCTGGCGCCGGTGGATCCCCGGCGCACCGTCTCCTCCGGGATGGTGTAGGTGGGTTCCGGCGAGGGGGTCGCCGTGGGCTTGGGCGTCGGGGTCTCGTCCGCCCCCAGGGCGGAGGAGGAGAAGATCGCCTTCAGCGTCGCCGCGCCGGCCACGCCGTCCGCGGTGAGCCCGTTCTTCTTCTGGAAGGCGGTCACCGCCTTCTTCGTCGCCTTGTCATAGGTCCGGGTGATCTCCCCGTCGTAATATCCCATGATCTTCAGCTGGGTCTGCAGCTCCGCCACCGGGTCCCCCGTGGCGTTCAGCTTGATGGTGGCCCCGGCCACAGGGCTCAGGGTGGTGATCTTCACGGCCTCGCCGGCGGCGTTCTTCGGCTTTCCGGCGTACAGGAAAGCCTGGATGTTGGCGTCCATGATGCCGGTGGTGGGATAGTCGTTGGCCCGCTGGAAGAGCATGACCGCGTTCTCCGTGGCGGCGCCGAACTTCCCGTCCGCCTTTCCCTTCAGGTATCCCAGCTCGATCAGCGCCTCCTGCAGCGCCTTGACGTCCGCGCCCTCGCTGCCCGTCTGCAGCACCTGGTATTCTCCCGCGCTCTCTTCCGGGCTCAGGGAGGGCACCGGCGTGGGCGTGGGGGTCACCTTGACCTTGCGGACTTCCTTCAGGACGATGTACTCGTTCTTCACATACCCGGATACGCCCTTGTACTCAACCTCCGCCCAGGTTCCGCCGTTGGCCGTGACGGTGATCTCCGCCCCCCGGGGAATCTTCTTCAGCAAAGTGCTCCGGACGGACCTGCTCTGCCGCAGGTTCACCTTGTCCCGGGTGATGGTGGTGTAGGGATAGGAGGAGACCGTGTCCATGGGTTCCGGCGTCACCTGAACCATGTTCTCCTTGTCCGTGCTGACATAGGCCGCCGCCACGTATCCCTTCTGGCCGTTGTACCGGACCTGGTAGTAGCTCCCCGTCTTTCCCAGCACCTCGATCTGGGCGCCGGAAGGAATGTTTTCCAGGACCACAGCGGACCCGGAGGCGCTCTTCCGGAAGCGGACGGAGTCCGTCGTCGTGGTCAGGAAAGGATAGCTCAGCGCCGCCGCGGCCACACTGCAGACCGCCACCAGCAGGGCCGTCAGAATCAGCCCGCGGCGAATGCTCTTTTTCCAAACTGACATACTTTCAACCTCCATCTCTCTCCCGGTTCCGATCCCGCGGGGAAACAGAAAAATCCCTGCGGACAGACCGATACACGTTTACATTTTACGAAGCCGCGGATCGTTTGTCAACAGGAATTTCATGATTTTGTAATATTTATTCACTTTTTCGATAAACTTTCCAGGGCGGCCAGGGCGGCCTCCTGCTCGGCGTGTTTCTTCGTATGTCCCACGCCGGTCGCCAGCGGTTTCCCGTCCCGGAAGACCGTGGCCTCGAACACGGGATCGTGGGCGGGGCCCCGCTGACCCGTGATCCGGTATTCCGGCGGATCCCCGCCGCCCCGCTGCAGCAGCTCCTGCAGGGCGCCCTTGCTGTCCTGCGTCGGGCGCTCCACCTGATCCGGACCCGGCCAGCACCGCTCCATCACCTGCCGGGCGGCTTCCAGCCCCCCGTCCAGGCAGACGGCGGCCAGGATGGCCTCCATCGCGTCGCACAGGACGCTGGGCTTCTCCCGGCCCCCGGTCAGGTTCTCCCCCCGGTCCATGATCAGCGCTTCGCCCACGCCCAACTCCCGGGCTACCTGGCTCAGCGCCGCCTCGCAGACCAGCAGGGCCCGCAGGTGGGTCAGTTCCCCTTCCCTTTCCTGCGGATACTCCCGGTACAGCTTGTCGCTCATCAGGTACTGCAGCACCGCGTCCCCGAGAAACTCCAGCCGCTGGTTGTCCTGCTTTCCCATGGAAGGATGCGTCAGCGCCCTCCGCAGCAGGGAAGGATCGCGGAACGTGTATCCCATGGCCTTTTCCAGATTCTTCATGCGTTCATTCTTCCATCCGTCCCGGAGGGCGGTCCCCGTTCCGGGGCTTATTTCATGCTGTCGATGTAGCGGACCACGTCGCCCACGGTCTTCAGCTTCATGATCTGGTCATCCTCGACGGTGATGCCGAACCGATCTTCCAGATCCATGATCATGACCATGATGTTGGCGGAGTCCGCCTTCAGGTCTTCCACCAGCCGGGTCTCCTCGGTGATGGAGGCCGGGTCAGCCCGCAGCTGGGACGCGATCATTTCCTTCACGGTATCAAAAGTCATCTGTCTGTTCCTCCTTGCTTTTCGCTTTGCGGAGCCTTCCCGGCTCCGGGGTTTTATGTCTTCGGTCCGGAGTTTCCTTCCGTCCGCAGATCATCCTGCGCCGCGCTCCGCGGCCTGTGTTCCGGCATTCCCCGTCCCTCCGGG
>CAMVDI010000214.1 GCA_947166205.1 uncultured Clostridia bacterium | reverse complement strand
GATTGTTAATGAAGTGGAAGCTGAACAGATCACCGGTTCGGGTGATCCTGACATAGCCTGGAATTTCCTGCATTCCCGGTATCCCGGACTCTCCGTTCTGATTACCCTTGGAAAGCGTGGTAGCGTTGCCTTTGCGATGAAGGATGAAAAAACGGAAACACTCCGCCAGGAGGCTGTAAAAGCGGCGGCGGTGGATACCACTGCCGCAGGAGACACCTTCACCGGATATTTCGTTGCGGGGCTGACGCAGGGGAAACAGTTGGGCCGCTGCATGGAAGAGGCCAGCAAAGCCGCTGCCATCAGCGTTACCAGGCCCGGAGCCGCAGATTCCATCCCATGGAGAAATGAGCTGGAATCACTGATAACCGGATAAGCACGCTGCATCAGAACTCTTTTTCAGCAATTGCCTTGTATCCCGCGATTTCTTTCGGCCTTTCCTTCGCCATTTCCGGATATAAATTTCTACTGCCATCCTTCTCGCTTGCCGCGTATACACTGGTGAACAGAGATACTTCATGGGAACCCTCCTCCTCCCAAATCCCGGCCCTGAGCAAGCCGGGGTTTTTTCATTGCAAGGCCGGCAGAAAAATCGGCGATCAGCTGATTTGCCGGTTTTCCGTAGGTGCAGTAGCCGTTGTTGTCTACGCCGGCATATTCCGGATACAGCCTGCTTGCCGGCCAGTCCCACCAGCCTGTGCCGCGGACAAACGGATTCCTCCGGATTTCCGTGATAAATGCCTCATACCACTTTTGCTGGGCTTCTTGGTGGGTTCCTTTCCCGAATCTCCAGTCGTTAGGCCGGTGTTCGCTTCCCTCCCGGGAAGGACAGCCGCATTCCATAAACATGAATGGCTTCCCAACCCTTTCCGCCACCAACCGGATTCTTTCAAACTGGCGGGCCAGATCCTCGATGGGATAATAGCCGGAAGATGAAATTATATCCAGATCATCCCACCACCGTACATGATCTTCCTGGTATTTATCGCAGTTGTAAGTGAGCGGGCCATGATAAATCCCGCGGACTTCCCGGATCAGCGAACGCCATTCCGTCTCTCTGTGATCCGTTCCGACCATCTCGCAGCCGATGCAGTAAAGATCCGCCCGGTTTTCCTCTGCCATTCCGGCTACGTTGAGGACGTGTGCGTTCCACGATTCAAACCATTCTGCCCAGCTCGGCTCCACGGGAACTTCCTGGTCAAAAAAACGGATATAGGCCCTCCAGTATCCGTCCCGGCAATTGACCATTGCCTTCAGAATCACTTTCAGGCCCAGTTCCCTGGAAAAAGCACAGACTCTGCGAACGTCTTCAGCTGACATAACATCCGGATGCTCTGAATCCATTTTCACAGAATAAGCATGATCCTGCCAGGCGCAAACCGGCAGAATCACTGAGTTACAGCCAGTCGAGAAAGCCATCGCCCGGAGAGATTCCTTCCAGGAAGCGCTGTCCGTGAATCCGCGTTTCTCACAAAAGCCAAAGGTATAAGCATTCAAAAATTCCATCGTCCGTTTTCCTCCGCACAATTTGCTGACAACAGGCATCTCTTCCTGCCCTGAAGAATTCTCGCAGGGTACAACGAAGATGCCATCTCACCGGTGATTTGAGATGCCAATTTGGCATTTCAAATCACAAAACAGGCTCACGCATACCAGTTTCCGCTGATCTATTTGCGCAATCTCACACGATGTGCTATAATCCCATCCGTTTCAAGGCATTATGATCAAAGAAAGGACGAAACAACCATGCCCAGAACGAAGAAAAACCCCGAAGTCACTGAAGAAGTCAAGACCGAAAAGCCCGTAAAGGCTGCCGCGAAGAAGCCTGCTGCAAAGGCGAAAGCCGCGAAACTGGAGATTTTCATCCAGTCCCCCATGGGCGGAAACATCACTCCCGAAGAAATCGCCGCGAAACTGCCGAAGGGCGCCAAGAGCGTCTTCGTCCGCGTCGATCAGAACAAACTCTGGTGGATCAACGGTGAAGAAACCGGCTCCGTGGATATCTGGTAATTGACATCTTCACTCTCCGGGCGGTGCGCTGCATGCGCACCGCTCTTTTCGCGCGAAAGTTTCTTATCCTTCCCGGTTCTTTTTCCCTCCAAGTAGCCGCAGTACCGCCAGAAGCAGGCACGCACCGCCCGCCGCGATCAGGATGCTGGTAAGATTGATCCCGTCCACGCTTCCGAGATTAAATCTGGATGCAATATAGCCGCCGATATTGGCGCCGATAATACCGATGATAATTTTGCCGATCAGCCCGTGCTTTTCGCCCATAATCATCCCGGCCAGCAGGCCGGCCAGTCCGCCCACAACGATCCAGCTCAGAATTCCCATAATGTTTTTCCTCCTTGATCCTGTTGAAAACATTGCGCTGTTGCACGCTCACCCTTTCAGTATATCTTTTCAGAGGTAGCTTCGCAAGGAGAAAAAAGCCGGAGAATAAAGTGGCGGCGAACATCGCGCAGTAGTTTTCAGCCGTACGATATGTTATACTTTCCGGGAAAGATTGAATCTGAA
>CAMVDI010000213.1 GCA_947166205.1 uncultured Clostridia bacterium | reverse complement strand
GGGCTCCGAGACGGGCCTGAATGAAGAAAGGAGAACAACCATGGAAAGGATCACGGTCGACATCATCAGCACGAAGGAATTCAGCCAGGTTTCAAAGGGATACAACCCGAAAGAGGTGGATGAGTTCCTGGACGACATCTGCGACGAGATGGAGCGGATGGAGGCGGAGATCAAGGATCTGCGCCAGAAGAACGCGGCCGTGCGGCCCGCGGCTCCCGTGCCCGCGGCTCCTGCCGCCCAGGCGGACGACAACGCCTCCGAGAAATTCCGGGAGATTCTGGAGACCGCGCAGCAGGTGAAGGACGAGACCATCCGCAAGGCGAAGGAAGACGCGGAGGCCATCCGGGCCAAGGCGGAGGCGGAGGCCACGGAGCGGCTGGACGGCCTGAACGAGGAGCGGGATGCCCTGACCCGGCAGGTGGCCGAGCTGAAGACCACCGCGTCCAACTACCGCAAGCAGTTTGAGCAGCTGCTGCAGGCCCAGCAGGCGGAACTGGACAAGGTGGCGGATCTCTTCTGACCGCCTGACGGCTGACCGCTGAAAAAAGAAACAGGGAAGGAAGGACCCTCAGATGTTTGGAAGAAGACCGGACGGACGCCGCATCAAGGGCGTGGATCCCGTTGTGCAGATCACGCCCTACCTGATGCCCATGCGGTGCGACGCGCAGGTGTTCCTGGAACACAAGCTGGACTACGAAATGCTCTCCCGCTACATCGCGAAGAAGGCGGTGGAGGGTGAGAAGATCACCTTCATGCAGATCATTGTGGCGGCATATGTCCGGGGAGTCAGCCAGCATCCGGAGATCAACCGCTTCATCAAGAACCGGCAGTATTTTGCCCGGAACAACCTTTCCGTATCCTACACCATCCTGAAGGACAGCCAGAACCACGACAGCCCCGAATCCGTCGTGCGGATCGAGTTCGACCCCACGGATACGCTCTTCGACGTGCGGGACCGGATGAACGCCGCCGTGGAGGCGAACCGGGGGGAAAACAGCGACGGCGTGTTCGTTGACAAGCTGCTGAAGGTGGTCTTCGCGCTGCCCGGGCTGCCCAGCGTCATCGTGGCGCTGGTCCGGATGCTGGACCGGTACGGCATCGCCCCGAAGACGCTGATCAGCGAGCTGCCCTTCTACTCCAGCATGTTCATCACCAACAACGCCTCCATCGGGCTGCATCATGTCTGGCATCATATCTACAACTTCGGGGATGTGAGCGCCTTCTTCGGCATGGGCAGCGTGCTCAAGGAAGCCACGGTGGACGCGGACGGAAAGGTCCGGATGAAGCGCTGGCTGCCCGTGGGCGTGACGGTGGACGAGCGGGTCACCTCCGGCGCCCACTACGCCGCCTTTTTCGCGGACGTGGTGCGCTGCCTGAATCATCCGGAGCTGCTGGAAACCGCGCCGGAGACGGTCCGGTACGACAAGGGAATGGAATTCCACGTTCCGAAGCTGAAGGAACAGGAGAAAGCCCAAAAAAAATAAACGCAGGGGGGCTCGGAGCGCCGGGGAACGGCGCTCCGGGCCTTTTTTGCTTTTTCCGGGGTTTCAGATGAAGCTCTCTTCCCGGTTGAAGACGGGGACGAAATCCGCGTCGGCGGAATCCGGCTCCTGCAGGAAGCCGGGCAGGCCCAGGGCAAGCATGTGATCCCGGACGCGGGCATACTCCCGGTCCGTGACCCGGCGGTCCAGCCCCGGGATCGAGACCCCGTTGCAGGGAATGTACTGGCGCATCAGGCTGACGGGGGTCCCCTCCGGCAGCGTGTCCCGGATCCAGGTCAGCAGCTTCAGGCTCTCCCCGGTCAGGGAGGGAAGAATCAGATGGCGGATCAGGGTTCCCCGGGTCATGATTCCCTCCGCGTTATACCGCGGGGCGCCGGTCTGGCGGCACATCTCCGCCAGGGCCCGGGAGGCGGCTTCAAAATAATCCGGGGCCCCGGCGCAGAGGGCTCCCATCCGGGCGGAATAATGCTTCAGATCCGGCAGATAGACATCGATGACCCCGTCCAGCATCCCCAGGGTCTCCGGGGTTTCATACCCGGAGGTGTTCCAGACCAGGGGCAGGGCGGGACGGTGAATCTCCAGCGCCTCCAGAATCCGGGGCACGAAGGGCGTGCCCGTGATGAAGGAGATGGACTGCATGCCGGCGGCCTCCAGACGCTTCAGGCTTTCCGCCAGCGCCGCGGGGGAGAAGGGGCGGCCGCGGTTTTCATGGGAGATTTCCCCGTTCTGGCAGTAGGCGCAGCGCAGGGTGCAGCCGGAAAAGAACACCGCCCCGGTACCTCTTGTGCCGGAGATGGGCGGCTCCTCCCACAGGTGCGGCGCGGTCCGGGCGATCAGCATCTCCTCCCCCAGACCGCAGAAACCCACCCCGCGGCTCCGGTCCGCTCCGCAGCGGCGGGGACAGAGCGTACAGACCACAGGCGCGCCTCCTCCCGAATCAGAATGGAAGCATTATACCACGGAGCCGTCCCCGGGGAAAGCGCGGGACGAAAACAGATGACGAAACGGGAAT
>CAMVDI010000212.1 GCA_947166205.1 uncultured Clostridia bacterium | reverse complement strand
AGTTCCTGAGCACCCGCCGCAACGTGGCCCTGGGCAGCGACGCCTTCTTCCCCTTCAGCGACAACATCGAGCGCGCCTACCGCAGCGGCGTCAAGTACATCGCCGAGCCCGGCGGCTCCATCCGGGACGACGCGGTCATCGAGTGCTGCGACAAGTACGGCCTGGTCATGTGCTTCACGAAGATGCGTTTATTTCATCACTAATATTGGAGAGGTCTGTGCATGAAAATCATGGTTGTCGGCGGCGGAGGCCGGGAGCACGCCATCATTAAGAAACTGAAGGAAAACCCGGCGGTGGAGACCATCTACGCCCTGCCGGGCAACGGCGGCATCGCCGCGGACGCGGAATGCGTCAACATCGGCGCCAAGGACCTGGAGGGCATCGTCCGCTTCGCGAAGGAAAACGCCGTGGATTACGCGGTGGTGGCGCCGGACGATCCCCTGGTGCTGGGCTGTGTGGACCAGCTGGAAGCCGCCGGGGTTCCCTGCTTCGGCCCCCGGAAGAACGCCGCCGTCATCGAGGGCAGCAAGGTGTTCTCCAAGGAGCTGATGAAGAAATACGGAATTCCCACGGCATCCTATGAGGTATTCACCTCCCCGGAGGAGGCGCTGAAGTACCTGGAGACGGCGCCGGTGCCCACGGTGGTGAAGGCGGACGGCCTGGCCCTGGGCAAGGGCGTCACCGTGGCCATGACCCGGGAGGAGGCGAAGGCCGCGGTCCGGGAGGTCATGGAGGACAAAAAGTTCGGCAGCAGCGGCGACCGGATCGTCATCGAGGAATACCTCGAGGGTCCGGAGGTTTCCGTGCTGTCCTTCACGGACGGGGAGACGGTGATCCCCATGATCTCCAGCATGGACCACAAGCGGGCCGGGGACGGGGACACGGGCCCCAACACCGGCGGCATGGGCACCGTGGCGCCGAACCCGTACTACACGCCGGAAATCGCCGAGCGGTGCGCGCGGGAGATCTTCCTGCCCACCATCCGGGCCATGAAGGCGGAGGGCCGGCCCTTCAAGGGCTGCCTGTACTTCGGCCTGATGATCACCCGGGAGGGGCCGAAGGTCATCGAGTACAACTGCCGCTTCGGGGATCCGGAGACCCAGGTGGTGCTGCCGCTGCTGGAAAGCGACCTGCTGACGGTCATGCGGGCGGTCACCGACGGGAAGCTGGCGGAGACGGAGGTGCGCTTCTCCGGGAAGCACGCCTGCTGCGTGATCCTGGCTTCCAGGGGCTATCCGGGATCCTATCCGAAGGGATGCGAAATCACGATTCCGCAGGAGGTGCTTCCCCATACCTACGTGGCCGGGGCGGCCCTGAAGGACGGGAAGCTGGTCACCTCCGGCGGCCGGGTGCTGGGCGTCACCGCCGTGGCGGACACGCTGAAGGACGCCGTGGCGGAAGCCTATGCCATGGCGGAGAAGGTTTCCTTTGAGAGCCGCTATATGCGCAGGGACATCGGTCAGCGGGCGCTGAAGGCGTAAGAACATCAGAAGTTGAGGAAATAAGATGGTTTACAGAATCTATGTGGAGAAGAAGACCGGCCTGGACAATGAGGCCCGGAGCCTGCTGGGAGATGCGAAGGATTTTCTGGGGATCAGTCATCTGGAGCGGGTCCGGCTTCTGAACCGGTACGACGCGGAAAACATCACCCCCGGGCTGTTTGACACGGCGGTGCGGGAGGTTTTCTCCGAGCCCCAGCTGGACAACGCGGCCCCCGATTTCGACGCGGAGGGCGCCGCGGCGGTGTTCGCCGTGGAGTTCCTGCCCGGGCAGTTCGACCAGCGGGCGGACTCCGCGGCCCAGTGCATCCAGATGCTGTCCCAGGGGCAGCGGCCCCTGATCAGAAGCGCCCGGGTGTATCTGCTGTACGGGGCGCTTGAACCCGGGGAAATCGCGGAGATCAAAAAGTATGTGATCAACCCGGTGGAGGCCCGGGAGGCTTCCCTGGAGCTGCCGGAGACCCTGCGCACGGAGTACGCGGTTCCGACGGAGGTGGCGGTGCTGGAGGGATTCAGCGCGCTGGACCGGGCGGGACTGGAGAAGTTCGTCAGGGACTATGGTCTCGCCATGGACACGGACGACATCGCCTTCTGCCAGAAGTATTTCCGGGAGGAGGGGCGCGAGCCCACCATCACGGAGATCCGGATGCTGGACACCTACTGGAGCGACCACTGCCGGCACACCACCTTCCTGACCGAGATCGACGGCGTGTCCTTTGAGGACGGGGTGCTGGAGGCGGCCTGGAACCGCTATCTGGCCCTGCGGAGCGAGCTGGGCCGGGAGGGAAAGCCGGTCTGCCTCATGGATCTGGCCACCATCGCGGCCAGGGCCCTGCGGAAGCGGGGAATGCTGGAGAAGCTGGACGAGAGCGAGGAGATCAACGCCTGCACGGTGAAGATGGACGTGACCGTGGACGGAAAAAAGGAACCCTGGCTCCTGCTCTTCAAGAATGAGACCCACAACCATCCGACTGAGATCGAGCCCTTCGGCGGCGCGGCCACCTGCATCGGCGGCGCCATCCGGGATC
>CAMVDI010000211.1 GCA_947166205.1 uncultured Clostridia bacterium | reverse complement strand
GTGGGCCAGCATGCTGCCCTATGTGCTGGTCATGGGTGGGGCCATGGTCCTGTGGCACTCTATGATGAGCCGCTCCCGCGGCGCGGGCGGCGGAGAAGCCGGCCCCCACCGTCCGGGTGCTGCTGCGCCGGCTGAACCTGACGGACCGGATCGACCTTCGGCTGGCCTGCGCCGTGACGGCCGCCTGGAAGGAAGGACGGATGCGGATCCCCGCGGGCAGGGAGCTGACCGTCAAGGTCCGGGAGAACCGCCTGATCCTCTATTACGAGCAGGCGTCCCTGGACTGCGGCACAGCCCTGACCCTGACGCGGGAGCAGGAGGCTTCCGCCGCCGGCAGCCTGACCGGGATGCAGATTCTGCCCTGGGAGGGGCTGTATCCGGGGGATCTGCGGCTGACCGTCTCGGGGGGCCAGCTCCAGCCGGTGCTGACGGTGAATGTCGAGGATTATCTGCTCGGCGTGCTGCCCTATGAGATGAACGAGGAGTTTCCCCTCGAGGCCCTGAAGGCCCAGGCGGTCTGCGCCAGGACCTACGCCCTGGCCCGGGTGGACGCGAAGAAGGAATGGGACGTGGTCGACACGACGAACGACCAGGTGTTCCGCCCGGTCGATACCTCCCGGACCCGGACCGCGCAGGCGGTGGCGGAGACCGCGGGCGTGGTGGGAATCTCCGGGGGAAAGCTGGCCACCTGCTATTACGGCGCGTCCAACGGAGGGCAGACGGAGCTTCCCGCCCATGTGTGGAAGGGGGCGGAGGCCAGCACCTGCTACGCGATGACGGACGACCCCTATGACACGGAAAATCCCAATTCCCCGGTCCGGATGGCGCGGCTCCGCCGGGACGGCCAGTACCTGCCGCAGGATTTTCTGGCCCTGCTGCGGGAGGCGGTCTTCGCCGAGGCGGAGATGAGCGGGTACGCGGAGGGGGCGGAGAACTTCCGGGTGGATCAGATTCAGAAGGCGGAGCTGACGACCCCCCGCTTCCAGGCGCCCAGCCGCCTGATGACGAAGCTGAAGCTGACGGTTTCCGTATCCGGGAGAAAGATCCTGCCCCCGATCACGCCGGAGCCGCCCCTGACCTATGAGCCGGACGAGGCGGACGAGACCCCGGAGCCGGCCCCCGCCGCGACGCCGGAACCGGAGATCCGCCTGAGCGATTTTCAGTCCGCCGGGACCTTTACGGCGGAGCTGAACCTCTTCCCCTGGGCGGTTCGGGCGCTGAATCTGAGCATCTACGGGGCGGACAACGAGATCATCACTCTCACGGAGCAGGAGGACGGGTTCCTCCTGGTTTCCGGCCGGTACGGCCACGGCGTCGGCATGAGCCAGCGCGGCGCCGAATGGATGGCCTCGAAGTACGGGAAAAGCTTCACGGAGATCCTGGGCTTCTACTTCCCCGGCATGGAGCTGAGAAAGGCGGATGCGGGCCGGCCGGCGATTCCAACGCCGGATCCCGTGCTGGCGGAGACCCCCGGCCCCGCGGCCACGCCCACGCCCCGGCCGACCCTGATGCCGGTGACGGAGACGGACCTGCCGGAGGGCGCCTGGGTGGCCAGCGTCGAGGGCATCGAGGACGACAGCACCCTGAACCTGCGGGCGGAGCCTTCCCCCGCGGGACAGATTCTCATGCGGCTGTACAAACATCAGCGGCTGATCGTGCTGGAGACCTGCGAGGATCCGTCCTGGGTTCATGTACGCACGGACAGCACGGAAGGCTATGTCATGGTCTCCTTCCTGGAACCCGTCTGAGAATAATCACGCGCACCCGTCAGCTGTCCGCTGTCGGCGGTCTGCCGTTTGCTCTCTTCCATATGATATCTGACATCCGCCATCGGCGGCCGGAATCCGGCCGCCGGTTTTTTTGCGCCGGCCGGGACGCGGAACGGCCGTTGAAGTGCGGTTCAGTCCGCGGATCCCGGAAAGGCCGCCGGTTTTGCCCGGTACGGATTTTTGTTTTTTCTTTGTACAGCGGCGGGCAGGGAGCCGTTTTTTCCGGCACTTTCAGCCTTTCTGACAGCCTTTTGTACATATTATGAATCATAAAGGTTTGATAACCCGGTCGGAAGTTCACAATTTTTTGTTGCTAATAATTCGATTGTTATCAAATTGGGGCTTTACAGAACCCTTGTTTTTCTGTAGAATGTTGTTGGTCTCTTAGAAGATGGTGAATGGTGCCTGATTATACGAATCTTCTCCGCGAATGTCATATCTTCATATGATTCTGACCGATTCTATCGTTCGCGGGGGATTCGTGGAACGATGGAGGAAATAGAATACAATGATGAAGAGCAAGAAGAGCAGTCTGAAAAAGATCCTGGCCATGGTGCTGGCAGCGCTGATGGTTCTGCTTTGCTGTGCTGCCCTGGGCGAGGGCGAAGGCCCCACCCCGGAAGAGATTGCCGCCGCTGAGCAGGCCGCGCAGGAGGAAGCCGCGCGCATCGCCGCGGAGGAAGAGGCTGCCCGGAAGGCTGCTGAGGAAGAAGCTGCCCGCAAGGCTGCTGAGGAAGAAGCTGCCCGCAAGGCCGCTGAAGAGGAAGCCGCCCGCAAGGCTGCCGAAGAAGAAGCCGCCCGCATCGCCGCCGAGGAAGAGGCCGCCCGGAAGGCCGCCGAAG
>CAMVDI010000210.1 GCA_947166205.1 uncultured Clostridia bacterium | reverse complement strand
CTGCTTTCGGGCGGGGAGCGGACGCTGACGGCCATCGCGATCCTGTTCGCCACGCTGAAGCTGAAACCCACGCCCTTCTGCATTCTGGACGAGATCGAGGCCGCGCTGGACGACGCGAACATCGGGTACTTCGCGGACTACCTGGCGGAGTTCTCCCGGGATACGCAGTTTGTCGTCGTGACCCACCGGAAGGGCACCATGGAGCGGGCGGACAGCCTGTACGGCGTGGCCATGGAGGAGCAGGGCGTCAGCCGGATCGTGTCGGTATCCCTGCAGGACTATCAGGAATAGGTAAGGAACAGGGAAGCTGTTTTTGAACAGTTCCCCGGAAACAGGGCGGAAAACGGAGGGGCCCGTCCCCGGGAAGGGAGGCGGACCCCCGGAAACGCTTTCATCGAGGAGGAGAAGAGCCATGCCGAACTTCACTTTGCCGGACGAGGTGTTCGAAAGGGCTGCGGGGCAATTTCAGACACCCTTTCATCTCTATGACGAGGCGGGCATCCGGGCCAGGGCCCGGGCGCTGAACCGGGCCTTCGCCTGGTGCCCGGGCTTCCGGGAGTATTTCGCGGTCAAGGCCCTGCCCACGCCCCGGATCCTGCGGATCATGGGGGAGGAGGGCTGCGGGCTGGACTGCTCCTCCGCCACGGAACTCACGCTGGCGGAAGCCTGCGGGTTTTCCGGGGACCGGATCATGTTTTCCGCCAACGCCATGCCCCCGGAGGAGTATGATCAGGCCCGGAGCCTGAACGCCATCATCAATCTGGACGACGAAAGCGATCTGGACATTCTCCTGGCCCACGGAGGCGTGCCGGAATGCGTCTGCCTGCGGTACAATCCCGGCGGGGATTTCGCCATCGGGAACACGATCATGGGCAATCCGGGAGAGGCCAAATACGGCATGCCGGCGGACCAGCTGGAGAGGACGCTGCGCCGGCTGAAGACCTTCGGCGCGGAACGCTTCGGGCTTCACGCCTTCCTGTCCTCGAACACCATGGCCCCCTCCTACTATCCGGAGCTGGCCGGGATCCTGCTGCGGCTGGGAAAGCGCCTGGCGGAAGCGGCGGGGATGACCTTTGCCTTCATCAACCTCTCCGGCGGCATCGGGATTCCCTACAGGCCGGATCAGCAGGAGATCGACATTGAGGCGGTGGGCCAGGCGGTGCGCCGGGTCTACGGGGAGGTCTGCCCGGAGGGCGGCGTGGAGATCAAGAGCGAGCTGGGCAGATGGATGACCGGCCCCTGCGGATGGCTGGTGACCCGGGCGGTGCACGAAAAGAAAACCCACCGGGACTATATCGGGGTCGACGCCTGCGCGGCCAACCTGATGCGCCCCGCCATGTACGGCGCCTACCACCATATTACGGTCTGCGGGAAAAGGAACGCGCCGGCGGACCATGTCTACGACGTGACGGGCTGCCTGTGCGAGAACAACGACAAGTTCGCGGTCCAGCGGGCCCTGCCGGAGATCCGGCCGGGGGATCTGCTGGTGATCCATGACACCGGCGCCCACGGATACGCCATGGGATACAACTACAACGGCCGCCTCCGCAGCGCCGAGATCCTGCATACGGAGAACGGGGAGGACACCCTCATCCGGCGGAGGGAAACCCCGGAGGATTATTTTGCCACGCTGAGCGTGGATCCGGCCTATGAGCGGCTGGCCGGCCGCGGATCGAAAGAAGAACGGTGAGGTCTTTGCGTCCATGAAAACAGGGAGAAACAACCGAAGCCTCCGGGCGGGCCGGATCGCGAAAGCGCTGCCCGCCGTCTTTTTCCTTTTTGTCTTTTTCCTCTATTTCTCCCTGCTCAGCGAGCCCTACTTCACCGATGAGCAGGACGTGTTCTACGGCGCGTATCACGTGATCAAGGGGCAGGACATCTACCGGTCCTTCCTGTCCCAGCACATGCCCTTCTCCTATTACCTGACCGCCCCCATTGCCCTGTGCGGGGCCCGGACGGTTTTCCAGTTCCGGTTCGGCATCTATCTTCTGCTTTCGCTGCTCTGGCTGGGCATTTTCCTGCGCCACCGGAAGCACATCTCCGCCGTGACGCTCTTCGCGGTTCCCCTGCTGTACCTTTCCGTGCTGAAAACCGAATACATGGGCACGACGATGATTTCGGACCACTGGCAGGGCATCGGCCTGGTCATCATTCAGCTGGAGCTGATCCGGGTCCTGAAGGAGGGACGGATCAGCCGGGCCTGCGCCGGCATGACGGCGGCGGGGATCCTGCTGAGCCTGGGCACCACCTTTGCCTCCGCCTACTCCCTGTTCTGCTTTTTCCTGGCGGTGCTCCTGCTGCAGCTCCGGGACCTGGGGAGGGCCCCGAAGGGGGCGGAGCGGGCGGCGGCGCGGAAGCGGATGCTCCGGGAGGATCTGCGCCTGGCGGGCTGGTCCCTGATCCCCTTCGCGGCGCTGCTGATCTGGTACGGGGCGACGGGAAACCTGGAGAACTTTTACTCCGGCGCCTATGAGATCGTGACGAAGGTATATTCCCGATACACCGGCGGGCTGGGCAGCGACCCCGTGGGCGCGCTAGGACGCCCGCCCCGGCGGTACGCCGGCGCGGCGGCGGGCAGGGGTCGGCCGCTGCCCGCCGCGCCGCCGCCGGCCGCGCCGGCCCGGACTGCCCT
>CAMVDI010000209.1 GCA_947166205.1 uncultured Clostridia bacterium | reverse complement strand
TGGCCGGCGCCTTCTGCGGCGTCGGGGAGCCGGAGTGCGCCATCAACGTGGGCGTCAGCGGCCCCGGCGTCGTGAAGAAGGCACTGGAGGAGGTCCGGGGGCAGCCCTTTGACATTGTGGCGGAGACGGTGAAGCGCACTGCCTTCAAGATTACCCGGGTGGGCCAGCTGGTGGCCCGGGAGGCGAGCCAGCGGCTGGGCATCCCCTTTGGCATCGTGGACCTGAGCCTGGCCCCCACCCCGGAGCGGGGGGACTCCGTGGCCCACATCCTCGAGGAGATGGGGCTCGAGGCCGCCGGCGCGCCGGGAACCACGGCGGCGCTGGCGCTGCTGAACGACGCGGTCAAGAAGGGCGGCGTCATGGCCAGCGGCCATGTGGGCGGGCTGAGCGGGGCCTTTATCCCCGTCAGCGAGGATATCGGCATGATCGAGGCCGCCTCCAGGGGCAGCCTGACGCTGGAAAAGCTGGAGGCCATGACCTGCGTATGCTCCGTGGGGCTGGACATGATCGCCGTGCCCGGGGATACCAGCGCGGCGGCGATCAGCGGAATCATCGCCGACGAGGCGGCCATCGGGGTCGTCAACAACAAGACCACCGCGGTGCGGATCATTCCGGCGGTGGGCAAGAAGGCGGGGGACCGGGTCGAGTTCGGCGGGCTGCTGGGCTTCGCGCCGGTCATGCCGGTGAACCGGTTCGGCTGCGAGGAATTTATCGCCCGGGGCGGGAGAATCCCCGCGCCGCTGCACTCCCTGCGGAATTGACGGGAACGGGCCGCCGGAGGGCGCGCCGCATACTGATCGGAAAGGCAGAGAACAGGAACCAGGCATCATGAGCAATTTTGTGGATCAGGTCAGAATCACCGCGAAGGCGGGGAACGGCGGAAACGGGTCCGCCAGCTTTCACCGGGAGAAGTATGTCCAGAACGGGGGCCCGGACGGCGGGGACGGCGGCCGGGGCGGCGACATCCTGCTGTACGCTGATGAGAACATGCACACGCTGCTGGACTTCCGCTTCCGCAGCAAATACACCGCCGAGAACGGCGGGGACGGCATGAGCGGGCTGCGGTCCGGAAAGCGGGGGGAGGACCTGGTGATCAAGGTGCCGGTGGGCACCGTGGTCCGGGACGCGGACTCCGGCCGGATCATGGCGGACATGGACCGGGCCGGGGAGACCCGGGTGCTGCTGCGGGGCGGCCGGGGCGGCTGGGGAAACCGGCATTTCGCCACCTCCGTCCGGCAGGCGCCGAACTTCGCCAAGCCGGGCAGCAAGACGGAGATCAGGACCCTGCGGATGGAGCTGAAGACCATTGCGGACATCGGGCTGGTGGGCTATCCGAACGTGGGAAAGAGCTCCATCCTGTCCGTGGTCACCAGCGCCCGGCCGAAGGTGGGAAACTATCACTTCACGACCCTGACGCCGAACCTGGGGATCATCCGGAGATACGGGCAGGACATGGTGCTGGCGGACATCCCCGGCCTGATCGAGGGAGCCGCGGACGGCGCGGGGCTGGGGCATGACTTTCTGCGCCACGTGGAGCGGACGCGCCTTCTGATGCACGTGGTTGACGCCAGCGGCAGCGAGGGCCGGGATCCGGCGGAGGATCTGGACCGGATCGACACCGAGCTGGAGAAATACGGGACGCTGGGGGAGAAGCCCCAGATCATCGTCTGCAACAAGATGGACCTGCCGGGGGCGGAGGAAACCCTGCGGCGGATCCGGGCACTGGCGGAGGGCATGGGAACGCCGGTCTTCGCCGTCAGCGCGGCGGCCCATCAGGGCTTTGACGAGCTGATCGGCGCGGCGGCGAAGATGCTGGAGGAGCTGCCGCCGGTGCTGCACTATCAGGAAGAGGAAGAGCCCGTGCCGGAGCGGAGGCGGGAGGACGACTTCCGGGTTCTCTTCGACGGGGCCAGCTACATCGTTGAGGGGCCCGGGATGGAGCGGCTGCTGGAGAGCGTCAACTTTGACGACACGGACAGCCTGAACTGGTTCCACCGGACGCTGCGGCGCTGGGGCGTGATCGACGCCCTGCGGGAGGCGGGGGCCGGGGAGGGCTCCACGGTCACCATCGGCGAGATGGAATTCGACTTCATAGAGTAGGCAACAGGAACAGGGGACGGAACGATGACAGGAAAACAGAGAGCTCAGCTGAGGAGCATGGCCAACACCCTGGAGACCATTCTTTACATCGGAAAGGACGGGATCGGGGAGAACACGGTCCGGGAGGCGGAGGACGCCCTGGAGGCGCGGGAGCTGATCAAGGGCTGCGTCCAGCAGGGGTGCCCCCTGGACGCGCGGGAAGCGCTGGGGGAGCTGTGCGCCCGGACGGGCGCGGAGCCGATCCAGCATATCGGACGGCGGTTTGTGATGTACCGGGCGAGCCGGGAGAATCCCCGGATCGTGATCGAATAAAGAGGAAGCGGATGAGCGAGATGAGCGTTCCCAGAATCCGGGACTACGCCGGGAAACGGATCCACCTGATCGGCATCGGGGGCAGCA
This sequence comes from uncultured Clostridia bacterium, assembly GCA_947166205.1. The sequence continues at coordinate 148 of CAMVDI010000209.1, read as the reverse complement.
GCATGAGCGGGCTGGCGGAGATGCTGATCGATCAGGGATACCGGGTGACCGGCAGCGACCGGGACGAGGGCTATCTGATCCAGGGCGTCCGGGACAAGGGCGCGGAGGTTTTTATCGGGCACCGGGCCGAGAACGTGCGGGGGGCGGC
>CAMVDI010000208.1 GCA_947166205.1 uncultured Clostridia bacterium | reverse complement strand
CCGGGAGCCGGGATGGCCCCGCCTGGATCCGGACCGGGTCAGCGCCCTGATGGACGAGGTGCTCTCGGATCTGGTGCTTCCCTGGGAGGAAGGCCCTCTCCGGGAGGACGCGGTGGGCCGCTGGCAGGGGGAGGAGATTCTCCGCCGCGCCCGCCGGGCCGCCTCGGTGCTGACACGCTTCGCCGCCAACGGGGATTTCCAGGTGGTCGGCACGGAGATGGCCTTCGGGGAGCCCGGAGGCATGCCGCCGCTGATCCTCCGCCTGCCGGACGGCGCGGAGATCGCCCTGCGGGGCAAGATCGACCGGGTGGACCGGTACCGGGGGGCGGAGGGGGACTACCTCCGGGTGCTGGATATGAAGAGCAGCGTTCACGAGCTGATTCCCGCCCGGATGGACGCCGGGGAGCAGCTCCAGCTGATGATCTATCTGCTCGCCGCCTTGCAGGGAAGCCCGGGGGCTCTGCCCGCCGGCGCCATGTATTTCCCCGTGCAGGATGCGGAGGTGAAATCCACCTCCCCCGAGTCCGCGGAGGCCGACCGGCTGAAAAACGTGCAGTTCAAAGGCATCGCCCTGGCGGAGGAAAGCGTGCTCCGGGCCATGGACCGGGATATCTCGCCCTTTTCGCTCCCGAAGGTGATCAACCAGGACGGCAGCTTCTCCAAGTCCGCCGGCTGGGTGGTTCCCGAGGAAACGCTCCGTCGGCTGATGACCGCCGCCCGGGACAAGGCGGCGGAGCTCTGCGTCCGGATCCGGTCCGGCCTGGTGGCCGCCTCCCCTTCCGTCTACAAGGACGCGGCTCACTGCGCCTTCTGCGAGTTCCGGGAGATCTGCCCGGTGCGGAAGTCGGATCAGCGCCCCCTGCCCGAGGGAATGCGCTTTGAGGACGTGGGCCGGGAGGAGGACCGGCCCGGGGTCGGATAGCCCGGAGGCCTTGTTTTCCGGGCTTTTCCCGCCGGATTGTTTTTCCGTTTTTTCTCCCATTGCGAAATCCCGGATTATGGGCTATAATGTTTCCAGCAACAACCACGAAGGAGGCTGATTCCCATGATACAGATCATTGCAGGCAGGAAGGGCTCCGGAAAAACCAAGCGGCTTATCGACCTGACCAACGCCACCGCCCGGGAAGCGGTTCATGATGTGATTTTCCTGGACGATAACAATCGCTATATGTACGACGTGGACCACAAGGTCCGCTTTATCAACGCCGCCGACTATCATGTCAGCAGCACCGATATGTTCATCGGTTTCCTCTGCGGGATCCTCAGTTCGAATTACGATGTGGGAACCGTGTTTGTCGACGCTTTCCTGAAGCTCTGCCATACCGATCTGGAGGGGACGGAGCCCGTCGTCGCTGCCCTGGCCGGCCTCGCCGCCAGCCACAATGTGGACTTTGTCCTTTCCGTCAGCGCCGATCCGGAGGAGCTTCCGGCCTTCATGAAACAGTATGTGATCTGACGCCGTCCGCATCCGCGCTTCCGGCGCAGTTCCCTGCGGAAGCCGATAGAACGGAAGAGACGGCGGCCCTCCGGGCGCCGTCTCTTTTTTTAATCTGAAAGGTGACTTGCTTATGTCTTTCTTCTCTACGCGCGGCGGCAGCTGCGTAACCGCCAGCCAGGCGATCCTCCGGGGGCTCGCCCAGGGCGGCGGGCTCTACGTGCCCTCCATGTTCCCGGTGGTTTCTCCGGAGCAGACGGCCCATCTCGGCCAGATGCCCTATTCCGCCCGGGCGCTGGAGATCCTGAAGCTCTATCTGGAGGATTTCACCCATGCGGAGCTGGAGCAGGCGGTGACCGCCGCCTACGGCGCGGACCGCTTTGACGATCCCGCCGTGGCCCCGCTGAAGGCGCTGGACAGTCAGACCTATGTGCTGGAGCTGTTCCACGGGCCGACCCTGGCCTTCAAGGATATGGCGCTTCAGCTTCTCCCCCATCTGATCTCCCTCAGCGCCCGGAAGAACGGGGAAAACCGGGAAGTCTCGATCCTGGTCGCCACCAGCGGGGATACCGGGAAGGCCGCCCTGGAAGGCTTCCGGGATGTTCCCGGAACCAGCTGCACCGTCTTCTATCCTCTGGACGGGGTCAGCGACGTCCAGCGGCTGCAGATGGTGACCACCGGCGGGAGCAACACCCATGTGATCGCCGTCAGAGGGAATTTTGACGATGCCCAGACCGGGGTGAAGGAGCTTTTCACCTCCCCCGAATTCGCCGCGAAGATGGACGCCCGGGGAAAGGTGCTTTCCTCCGCCAATTCCATCAACTTCGGCCGGCTGGTTCCCCAGGTGGTCTATTACTTCTCCGCCTACGCGGATCTGGTGGCCCGCGGCGCCGTGGTCTGCGGCAATCCGGTGAACTTCTGCGTTCCCACCGGCAATTTCGGCAACATTCTGGCCGCCTACTACGCCCGGGAGATGGGGCTTCCCGTCGGAAAGCTGATCTGCGCCAGCAACCGCAACAACGTGCTGACGGATTTCTTTGACACCGGAATCTATTCGACCCACCGGGTCTTCTTCAAAACGAAGAGCCCCAGCATGGACATTCTGGTCTCCAGCAATCTGGAGCGGCTGCTCTTCGAGGCGGCGGACCGGGACGGCGAACTGGTCGCCACCTGGATGAAGCTGCTGAAGGAGTGCGGTTCCTACAGCGTGGGCGAGCAGCGCAAG
>CAMVDI010000207.1 GCA_947166205.1 uncultured Clostridia bacterium | reverse complement strand
CCCTTCGATGAGAAGGTGTTCGCAGTTCAGATAGTTCTGCATCCAGCACGCGGCATTTTTCATTGTAAGATCCGCAACGTGCACCCGTTTGCAGTCAATGATCCGGATCAGGAAAGGACGGCCCGGTGTTCCCTGGGCGGTTTCAGCTCCCGGAAAATGGAAGGGACTTCCCTGTCCGTCCAGGATGCCGGCTCCCCGCAGGCAGATGTTTTCGCATCCCTCCGCGAAAATCAGCGACTGATGCATTCCCATGCTGGTATCCTGAACCGTCAGGCGCTTCGCGTGGTGTTCCGGATAATCCGAAAGGTCCGTACTGCCCAGCAGTTCGGATCCGGCACAGATTTCAAGACACACCCCGGAACGCAACTCGATCGTTCCGCTGACATACTTCCCCCGGCTCAGCCGGACAATTCCCCCGTTTACAGCTGCTGCGTCAACAGCCTGCTGAATGGCGGATGTTGCCTTTTCTCCCGGGATCCACCCGAATTCTTCCGGTGTGAACACCGTTTCCGGTCCGTTCCATCCCTGAATCTCTCTGGTCAGGTCATCCGCCATGGCTTCCAGCTCTTTTTCCGTTTGATCCATCCAGGCAGGATCATATCCCCCGTGTCTGCTGTTCATTGCAAATCTCCCTCGCTTTCAATGGCTGCCGTCCGAAGAATACTTCCTCTCTCGTCGGTCATCAGGCGGATTCCGCCGTTCCATGTGCCGATTGCTTTCCCGTCCACCATGATCTCCGCCTTTCGGCCGCTGCTCCGGATTTTATAGCGGTGATCATAAAAAACAGCTTCATATTCATAAGGCTTCCCTGTGCCAAGGCTGAACCATACATTGCCCAGATGCGGATGAATCCCCCATCGGTGTGCAATATATTCCAGACACGCCAGCATCGTAGGGCCATACGCATCCTGCACAGGATCTCCGCCGCCGTCTTTCACCGGCTGATGCGTCACTGCGTGCACCAGGGAAGGTTCGCCCGTAAACGGATCAAACTGCTGTGTGAACCTCAGGCCGCCCTTGTATACGGCATCCATCAGTTTCTCCCCGAGCACTGTGACTATCCGGTCATATCCATAGCGTTCGAGCGCCAGGATGGCCCGCTGGTACGTCAGGCCTTCCGGCTGTCCGCTCCAGTTGTTTTCCGGCGCGTTGCGGAATGCAGGATCGTTCACCGCCACGCCGGGCAGCGGGAAAGGCGTCCAGAATTCGTCCGGATTCAGGAGGTGCTCCTTCACAAAACGGTTAGCCATATTCTGCGAGATTGAGCCCCAGTACATACACCGGAGCGTGTTATGGCATAGAATGTCAATTGTGTTTCCCCGGCAGTCGCGGTCAAAAAGTGCCCCGCGCCGGTCGTTCCATAGGCCTTTTTTCAGCGATTGGGCCGCTGACTGTGCTTTCTTCTCCCATTTTTCCGCTTCCGGGTCTCCCTGGATTCTGCAGATTTCCGCCAGCGTCTGCCTGTTGGCAATACTCCAGCTGGTGACGTCCATGCTGGCCATGGGAACCACCTGATACCCCTCTGGCGGCGTATCTTCTTCCCACCAGCACGGCGCATCGCCATATCTGACCGCCAGGTCTTCTCCCGTATCATACACGCAAAAAGAAGAGAGCAGTCCGTCTCCGGTGATATGGCGCGTCCGCCAAAGACATTCGTCAAAACGGGTCAGCGTTTCCTTCAGCTGCCCGAGATAGTCCGGATTCCTTCCATATATATAGTAGAGATTCAACGCCGGAAAGGGAAAGCAGAACCCTTGATATTTGTTGAACTGAGGCTCCACTTTTCCATCTGTATACTGAATAGATCCGGGAAGGCGCCCGTCCTCCCGCTGATAGCGCATAAACAGCAGGCAATTGTTCAGTGCAGCCTCCGGATTCCGGAGTGCATACATCTCTCCGCCCATGGGTTGTGTTTCCAGCCAGATTTTTTCATAGCCGCCGCCCTCCACCAGAACGGCGTCATTGCCGAACCGCTTCAGATTCAGGAGGCATTTTTCTTCCGCAGCGTCGTAAACGCGCTGGATTTTTTCATCCTCGGTGCGGAAATCCGCTTTTGTTTCGGGAAGCATTCCTCATCCTCCTGATCCTGTTTTTTTCAGTTTCCATCCTGAAAATCTTACCATCAGGGGGCGATTTTTCATAGGTGCAAAATTTTCGCTTATTTCTCGAAAGAGCAAAACGCAAGGAAAATCAACGGTGTGCGAAATTTTCGCTTCTTCCTTTTTCCGGATGGATTGTCGATAATGAAAACCGAAAAACAACCGGCCGAAATGGAACTGAACAGCCAAAGGAGGTTACAGGATGAGTATCTGCGTATCTGCCGCCCCGCACCGGAATGGCCTGAAGAAGCGGGCAGCCCTGGCCCTGCGGAGGGACTGGCAGCTGTGGGTTCTGCTTCTTCCAGCCCTGGCCTTCTTTATTGTCTTCTGTTATTTCCCGATGTACGGTGTGCAGATCGCCTTCCGGGATTACAAGGCAGCCTTCGGGATCACCGGAAGCCAATGGGTAGGTCTGAAGTACTTCGAGAAATTCTTTTCCAGTTATTACTGCGGAAGAATGTTTCTGAACACCTTCCTTCTGAACGCCTTCGGCCTCATTTTCGGGTTCCCGATCCCGATCCTCCTGGCAATCATGCTTAACCAGCTGAACCGGAAGCGCTTCAAGGGATTTGCCCAAACCGCGATTTATGTCCCGCACTTTATCTCCACGGTT
>CAMVDI010000206.1 GCA_947166205.1 uncultured Clostridia bacterium | reverse complement strand
ATTACGATATTGACAATCAGCTGACCGTCGTGCCAACCCTGGGATACGCCCAGGTCAAGAAAGACTACCGCGGCACGACCCTGACCAGGACTACCTACCTGGACGCGGAGAAGAATCCGACCGACACGCCGCTGGGATACGCGGTCATGGTTCAGAGCGTCAACAAGAGCAACAAAATCGTCGGCATCCGCTTTGAGCACGCCGACGGCAGCCCTGCCGCCTGCGCGGAGGGATGGGCCGTGATGAAGCGGGAGCTGGACAAAAAGGGCCGGGAAGTCAGCGTGAAGTATTACGATCTTTCCGGCCAGCTGGTGGACCGGGGGCTGGGCTATGCCTATGAGACCCGGACCTGGGACGGCGACAGGGCCTGCGTGATCAGCCGCTTTGACCTGCAGGGCCGGCAGATCGCCATGGGCCAGGGATACATGTCCCTGCGCCGGGAGATGAACAAGGCGGGGCAGGTGATCCGGGAATCCTGCCTGGACGCCCAGGGAACGGTCCGGGAAGACGCGGAGGGCGTCGCCGTCCGGGCCTACGAATACGATGAGAACGGCCGGCTGAGCCGGGTCAGCTTTCTCGGCCCCCGGGGGGACGCGGCGGAATGCGCTGCCGGATACGCGGGATACCGGGAAACGCTGGATGAGGACGGATTTGTTCTGAGCCGGGTCTTCCTGGGCAAGGGCGGAAACCCCGTCAATACGGCCGGCGGATACAGCGAAATCCGCTATGTGTACGACGAAAACCGCCGGATCACCGCCTCCGAGTATTATGACGTCAGCGGCGCTCCCGTGAAAACGGAATAAAAAAACAATGGCTGGAGATCACGAACGGCAGGAATCAACATGAAGGAGGAATGCAGCGTGGACATGAGCAGAATGAAAAGCCCCTACGGAATCATCCGGATCGATCCCTGGCTGGAACCCTACAGCGGGGAAATAGACCTGCGGATGAACCGCTTCCTGGAGCGGAGGGCTCAGCTGGTGCCCCCGGAAAGCGGGCTGTCTGATTTTGCCAACGGGCACTACTATTTCGGCATCCACAGGACGGAGAACGGATGGGCGGTCCGGGAATGGCTGCCCGGGGCGGACGCGGCGTATCTGACCGGCGACTTCAACGGATGGAGCCATGATCTTCACCCCATGAAGCGGCTGGAGAACGGCGTTTTCGAGATTCTGCTGGAGGGCCGGGACGCGCTGAAGCATGGACAGTTTCTCAAGCTCTGGGTGGAGAACGGCACCAGGGGCTTCGAGCGGATCCCCGCCTATGCCACCCGAGTCGTTTCGGATCCCCGGACGCACCTGCTCTGCTCCCAGGTCTGGGATCCGGAACCCTTCGCCTGGACGGACGGGGCCTTCCGGAAGGAACCGGCCCCGGCTCCGCTGATCTACGAGGCGCATATCGGCATGGCGACGGAGGAGGAGCGGGTCGGCACCTACGCGGAGTTCGCGGACCTGGTGCTTCCGCGGATTCAGAGGCTGGGATACAACACGCTGCAGCTGATGGCGGTTCAGGAGCATCCCTATTACGGTTCCTTCGGCTATCAGGTGACCAATTTCTTTGCCGCCAGCTCCCGCTACGGCACGCCGGAGGATCTGAAACGCCTGATCAACCGGGCCCATGAGATGGGTATCCGGGTGCTGCTGGACGTGGTGCACAGCCATGCCTGCCCCAACGTGGGCGAGGGCCTGCAGTTTCAGGACGGGACGGACGGCCAGTACTTCCTTGAGGGGGGCGAGGGCAGGCATCCGGCGTGGGGAACCCGGCTGTTCAACTACGGGCGTCCGGAGGTGCTGCATTTCCTGCTGAGCAACCTGAAATACTGGATGGATGAATATCATTTTGACGGGTTCCGGTTCGATGGGGTGACCAGCATGTGCTACCACGATCACGGGCTGGGCTCCGCTTTTACCGATTACGGCATGTATTTCAACATGAACACGGATCTGGATGCCATCAACTATCTGCAGCTGGCCAATGAGCTGATCCACGAGATCAACCCCGCGGCCGTAACCGTGTCCGAGGATATGAGCGGCATGCCCGGCATGTGCCTTCCGCTGGAGGAGGGCGGCATCGGGTTTGACTACCGGCTGGCCATGGGCGAACCGGACTACTGGATCAAGCTGCTGAAGGACACGCGGGATGAGGACTGGCAGATGAACGCCCTCTGGCACGAGATGACCACCCGCCGCCCCCAGGAGAAGGTGGTGGGGTACTGCGAAAGCCACGATCAGGCCCTGGTCGGGGACAAGACGATCCTTTTCCGGATGGCGGATGCGGAGATGTATACCGGCATGACGAAGGAATATCATTCCGCCACCATGGACCGGGCCATCGAGCTGCACAAGATCATCCGGCTGCTGACGCTGGGGTGCGGCGGCAACGGATATCTGAACTTCATGGGGAACGAGTTCGGCCATCCGGAGTGGATCGATTTCCCTCGGGAGGGAAACGGCTGGAGCTACAAATACTGCCGGCGCCAGTGGTCGCTGGTGGACAATCCCGCGCTGAAATACCAGTGGCTGAACGATTTTGACGCCGCCATGATCGGGCTGGCCCGGGAGCACGGGCTGCTGGACGATCCCTACGCGACGAACCTCTGGATCGATGAAGACCGGAAGATCATCGCCTTCAGCCGGAAGGACCTGCTTTTCCTGTTTAACTTCAACACCAGCTACAGCGAACAGCATTTCTTCCTGCCCTGCCACACGCTGGGAGAGGGAAGATA
>CAMVDI010000205.1 GCA_947166205.1 uncultured Clostridia bacterium | reverse complement strand
CAAGGCGGAGATGGCCTACAAGATCGAACAGGAGCGTATCAACAAGACCTTCGCCACCGAGCACGCCGCTGCCGAGATGACCCGTCTGGAAAAGGAAACGGAACTGAAACGCCAGGCGGTTGAGATCGAGCGCGAAAAGCTGAACGTGGAGATCCGCGAGAAGGCCGCCGCCGAGAAGGACCGGGCCATTGCGGAGGCCGAGGCGGACAAGTACCGCCGGCAGGCCGAGGCGGACGCCGCCCTGTACGCGGCCCAGAAGGAGGCGGAAGCCATCCGGCTGAAGGGCGAGGCGGAGGCGGATGCCATGCGGATGAAGGCGGAAGCCATGCAGCTCTACGGCCAGGCCGCCATGATGGAGATGATCTCCGACAAGCTGCCTGACATCGCCCGGGCCGTGTCCGAGCCTCTGAGCAAGACCGAGAAGATCATTCTCTTCGGCGAGGGCGGAGCAACCTCCATGGCGAAGGACACCGCCGGAACCATGCTGCAGACCTTTGAGGCCGTGAAGCAGGCCGTGGGTCTGGATATCCCCGAAACCATCAAAAACGTCGCCAACGGCGGGCTGGTAGGGAAGGCGCCCGGCAAGGATCTTCCCGCTGCCCCCGCTGCCCCCGCTGCCCCCGCGAATCCCGCGGAATAAAGCGGAGCGTGAAGCCTGACCGGAGCCCGGCGGAATCCTGAAGAAAGGTCTGAGGGACGGGCCGGGGCCAGGCGGGATTCAGAAAAAAAGGTCACAGGAACCGGGCAGATGCCCGGTTCCTGCTGGCGTTTATCAAATGATCCGGGAGGCCCGTGACCGCGGCCTCCCGGATTGCAATAGGGAGGTTGTCCGATTTGAGTGTGCTGAATGAGTTGTCTTCTCCGACGGTGTACCTGATCTGCGGAAGCATCGTGGCTTTTGTGGCAGTGGTCTGCGTCGTTTTCGCGGTGCGCGCGTGGCGGGCGGGCAAGGCGCTGGGCATGGATACCGCGGTGATGAAGCGGGTGATCACGTCCTCCGCCTCCTTCACGGTTCTGCCCGCGTCGGGCATTCTGCTGGGGGTCATCGCCCTGTCCGGGGCGCTGGGCATTCCGTGGCCCTGGCTGCGGCTGAGCGTCATCGGGGCGCTGCACTATGAAACCCAGGTGGCCGAGGGGGCGGCGGAGCAGATGGGCATCCATCTTTCCGGGTCGGAGATGACCGCGGGGGCCTTCGCGACCATCGCGCTGCTGATGTCCGTCTGCATCATGTGGGGCATGGTGCTGAACCTCTTCCTGAACAAGAGGTACACCCGCCGGCTGACCGGATCCGTAAAGGCCCAGGAAGGAACGGCCTTCGGCGACATGGCCATGACGGCCATGTTCGTCGGCCTCGTCAGCGCGTATATCGGCTCCTATCTGGGCGAGTGGATCTCCGGCAGCGGCCGGCTGACCTTCTCCGGCAGCGCCCTGCCGCTGATTACGGCGCTCTGCTCCGCGGTGTTCATGGGGCTGATGAGCCTGGCGGCGAAAAAGTTCCGGCTTTCCTGGCTGGAGGATCTTTCCCTGGCGCTCTCCATGCTGGCCGGCATGGCCTGCGCCGTACTGTTCCGGAATGCCGTGTAAGGAGGAGGGAAGAAAAATGGACCGCAGTGAAATCATCGAAAAATACGAAAAAGGAACCCATCGGCTGGGCAGGGCGGTATCCCTGATCACGCTGATCATGCTGCTGAGCGCCCCCTTCCTGATCGGGCGGTATCTGGGGGCGAGCCCGGACCTGGGGGCCGCGGGCAAGGGATTCCTGGCGGTGGGGCTGGTATGGACCATCTCCTCCGTGGTGGAATTTCTCGTCTACACCCCGATGCTGGGCTCCGGCGGAAGCTATCTGGCCTTCATCACCGGGAACCTGATCAACATGAAGATCCCCTGCGCCGTCAACGCCCGGGATCTGGCGGGGGTCAAGGCGGGCACGAAGGAGAACGAGATCATCTCCACCCTGTCCATCGCGGTATCCTCGCTGGTCACCATTCTGGTGCTGAGCTTCGGGGTTCTGCTGCTTCAGCCCCTGGAGCCCCTGCTGGAAAGCCCCATGCTGCAGCCTGCCTTTGACAACGTGGCTCCGGCGCTTTTCGGGGCGCTGTCCTACCGGTATTTCACGAAGAACCTGAAGATAGCGGCGTGGCCCCTGGTGCTGATGAGCCTGCTGTTCATCCTGGTTCCTTCGCTGCAGAGCCAGACGAGCATCATGATTCTGCCCAGCGGGGCGCTGGCGATCCTGCTGGCGTGGCTGAGCTTCAGGAAAGGGAAAAAAGCATGAGTACCTGGCTGGTTGTTCTGATCTGTATCGGGGCCGCGGTGATCGGCCTGCTGACAGCCGTCCTGGTCCGGACGTTCCGGTTCCCGAAGAAGAAGGCGAAGTATCAGGCGCCCCCCGCGGACGGGCGGGCGAAGGAATACGCGGAAAAGCTGAGCCGGATGGTGGCCGTGGATACGGTGAGCGTGCCGGAGACGAACCAGCGGGAGAAGTTCCTGCCTTTTCACGCCCTGCTGGAGGAGATGTTTCCGCTGGTGCACGCGCGCATGGAAAAGACGGAGATCGACGGCAATCTGCTGTTCCACTGGAAGGGCCGGAAGGCGGACCGGCCGCTGGTGCTGATGAGCCATCAGGACGTGGTGCCGGCGGAGGGGGAGTGGCTCCACGGGCCCTTTTCGGGGGTTCCTTTTCCCGTCAGTACCTGGCTCGAACAACTTGGATACGAACAAATTAATTTTTGAAAATAAAATTCCCGCATTCAAAATATTTAGAGAA
>CAMVDI010000204.1 GCA_947166205.1 uncultured Clostridia bacterium | reverse complement strand
CCACAATATCAATGGTCCCTTCCAGGGCGGTCAGCCGCAGGATGCACCGCTGCTCGGAACGGAGGCGGAGCCCGGAAAGCACCTGTTTGTGGGCGCACCCGCTGACGGGGCGCACATCAAGCAGCTCCTCCCCCTGGCGGATTTCCAGCCGGGAAGGCATCCCGGCCAGGCAGGTGATCTCCAGCCGGACGCCCGGGAACACATTGAAAAAGGTATACCTCGCCCACGCCCCGGGATGCAGGAGGAGGGCCGCGCGGCTCCAGGGCCCGTCAGTGGGCGGCGCGGAATGCTCCGTCTCCGGCAGGGCCACGGTTTCCATGCCCGTATCCTTCCGGCTGACCCCCGCCTCATGGGTGTCTTCTCTGTGCCAGCTGACCCCGGGGATGGCGTCAAAGTCCGTTCCCCAGAGAGTCGTCGGCGGGCAGCGCAGCGCGTGGGTCATCACCGCGCCGTTCCGGACACAGTTCTCTGCCCGGATGTTCTCCAGGTACCGGTTCAGAAGGGTCTGAACCCGCGCCGCGTCCGGACGGGTGCCGCCGGACAGATACTTCCGGATCATATCCCATCCCTCCGGAGGCCGGACAGACAGCGGGGAATTGTCCGTGTCCATCTTTTTCCACGGCCAGAGGGTCACGCTGATCCCCGCCTCCAGGGCGACATGCGCCATGGCGGCGATCCAGGGAAGGGTGTTTTCTCCGGTCTCTCCCAGCCAGAGCGGCGCGTTCAGCCGGCGTCCGACGCTGAGGAACGTCTCCAGCTCAGATCTCTCCGGCGCGCACCAGTACCGGTGGAAGTGGATCATCATCTGGGGATCGTACACATGATCGAAGATGCCCGGATCCGTCGCCCAGTGAATCCCCTCCAGGGCGATCAGGTGCCGCGAATCCACGGCGCGGATCCGGGCGATGGCCTGCGTATAGAAATCCCGCAGCCGGGGCTCATACGCCTCCAGCGCCTGATCCCCTTCCCGGCGGACCGGACGGATCGGCTCGTTCAGCAGATCGTATCCGCCGACGATCCACCGGTCATGGTACCGGCGGGCTATCTCCTCCCAGAGCGCGAGCCCCCGCTCGAACTCGCTGTCCTCCATCAGCAGATGGCACAGATCGTCCGGAGAGTCGTCGATATTCGCGCCCGTCTGCCCACCCGGCGCGCCGTGCATGTCAATAAAGCAGTACAGCCCATGCTTTTCGCACCAGGAAAGCAGCGCGTCCAGCATCTCGAAGCCTTCCTCCCGGAAGGAGACCCCGGGGCCCTCCCCCAGGAAGAGCCGGGCGGATATCGGAACCCGCAGCGAATTGCACCCCATCTCCGCCATCATCCGGATATCCTGCTCCGTTATGTAGAGCGCGTGAAACAGCTTCCAGAAGCGGGCGGCGTACTTCTCCCCCGCCAGATCCGCGATGGTTCGCTCGATCCTGCGGGGACGGTCGAAGGCCTCAAAATCCCCGAGCTTCCACATATATCCTTCGCACAGCATCCAGTTTCCGAGGCCCCAGCCGATCAGCAGGACCTCTTCCTCCCTGCCGTTCCGAAGCTTCATGCCGTCCGCGTGCAAAAAACCGGAGACCCGGTTTCGATCCAGTGGGCTCCTCATGCGTAATCCTCCCGGGCGCGCCGGAAAACAGCCCGCCCTGATTTGAATTATCAACATTTTCCGGTAACTGTTCAGTCCTTCCGGTTCCGCCGCGCTTCAGGGACGGACCCTTCGCGCCGCGCGTGAGATCATCCGTTCCTCTGTGTTCACCTGAATGGTTCCGGACTGAATCGCTGCGTTTTCTGTATTCTATCATGGATTTCCGTTTGGTTCAATACGGTTTCAGCGAAGCTCGCCCGGATCAATTTCCTTTCGTTTTGATATGCTGTACAGTTTCGGCGACGCTCGCCCGGATCGGCCGGATGCCGCCCGGGCGAAGGCTTCCCGATCTTCGCGGGAGCGCGGACAGCTTCGGACGGGACGGCATTCCCGGGGCGGGAAATTCCGGAAGGAAAGCAGGAAAAAGGCGGATGAATGTAGTATAAAGTCCGGTGAGGCGGGTTTCGGGCGGAGCCCGGTTTCGTTTCGCCTCGGGGGAGGGATCGCAGGTGACCATTCGGGAGAGAACGGAGCAGAACGAAGCCCTGATGCTGTCTCCCTTCGCGGCCCGGGCGGCGGAAACCCGGGGGCGGGAACGCCCGGCGGAAAAGTGCGGCATCCGCACGGATTTCCAGCGGGACCGGGACCGCGTGATTCACTGCAAGGCCTTCCGCCGTCTGAAGTTCAAGACTCAGGTTTTTCTTTCTCCGGAGGGAGATCACTACCGGACCCGCCTGACCCATACGCTGGAGGTGTCGCAGGTGGCCCGGACGCTGGCCAGGGCCCTCCGGCTGAACGAGGATCTTACGGAGGCCATCGCCTTGGGGCATGATCTGGGGCATACCCCTTACGGGCATATCGGGGAACGGACGCTGGACAGCCTGCTGTCCGGCGGATTCAGGCATAACGAGCAAAGCCGCCGGGTGGTGGAGACGCTGGAGATCGGGGGCGACGGTCTGAATCTGACCTGGGAGGTGAGGGACGGAATTGAGCACCATTCCGGCAAGGGCTTTCCCTCCACGCTGGAAGGCGAATGCGTCCGGAGGGCCGACCGCATCGCCTATCTGAATCACGATCTGGACGACGCGCTGCGGGCGGGGATCCTGCGGGATTTCGAGCTTCCGGCGGAGTGCCTGCGGGTGCTGGGAAAAACGCACGCAAAGCGGATCGATACCATGATCCGGGATATTGTGGACCACAGCGAGGGAAAGCCGCATCTCGCCA
>CAMVDI010000203.1 GCA_947166205.1 uncultured Clostridia bacterium | reverse complement strand
CGTGACCCGATCCACACCGTACTGGCCGGCCATGTGCTTGTTCTTGAACACCCGGCTCGGGTCGGAGTTGGCGCTCAGGGAGCCCACGCCGCGGTGATACTTGGAGCCGTGCGCCATGGGGCCGGTGTGCTGATTCCAGCGCTGAATGGCGCCGGTGTATCCGTGGCCCTTGCTGGTACCGGTGATGTCGATCTTGTCGCCGCTGACGAACTGATCCACCTTCAGAACATCGCCCACTTTGTATCCGCTGCAGTCGTCAAACCGGAATTCCCGCAGATGACGCTTGGCGTCCACGCCGGCCTTCCTGAAATGGCCCAGCTCCGGCTTGTTCAGCAGCTTCTTGGCACGGTTTTCGGTCAGATCGCCGAAACCGACCTGCACGGCTTCGTAGCCGTCGCTTTCCTTGTTCTTGGTCTGCACCACAGGGCAGGGGCCCGCTTCAATCACGGTGACCGGGATCAGGCGTCCGTCTTCCGCGAAAACCTGGGTCATGCCGATCTTTTTGCCCACGATCGCTTTCTTCATTTTCTCTTTCCTCCCGCTTACATCTTCAGTTCGATTTCAACACCAGCAGGAAGATCCAGCTTTGACATCGCTTCCACCGTCTTCGCATTCGGGTTGATGATGTCGATCAGGCGCTTGTGCGTCCGACGCTCGAACTGTTCCCGGCTGTCCTTGTACTTATGCACAGCGCGAAGGATGGTCACTACCTCACGCTCGGTGGGCAGCGGGATGGGGCCGGAGACACGCGCGCCCGTGCGCTTGGCGGTTTCCACGATCCGCTCCGCGCTCTTGTCGATCAGACTGTGCTCGTAGCTCTTCAGCTTAATACGAATTTTCTGGCTGGCCATTACCTTTTAACCTCCTCAATTTCGTTCTCGTTTTCGCCGCGTTTGGGAGACGTTCGCAGGTGCGCCTCCGGGTTCGGCTTGTTCGAGTCCGTCGCCCGATTGACGGGCTGGTCCGGGATAATTACCCGCCTGGCCTGGCGGCAACTTACCCCTTCATCCCTGTACAGACAACAGACGCATTATACATGAACGGAAACGGTAAATCAAGGGGAAAAACCGGTTTTTTCTCAAAAAATCCTGAAATATTCCGGATCTTTTTTCCGCTCCGGCCCTTCCTTTTCAGCCTTCTCCGCTTTTCACAATGAACACGCTCCCTGGTGTATCCATCCTTTGGGCCTGTATGACCTCATTTCGCCGGTTTTTGCTTCCATGCCCGGTGAAGTGTTCCGCCGGACCGCTTGTTTCAAAGGCTTCACACGCTCAGAAAATGAACACGTATTCTGGCGTGGCTACTCTCCCGCACAGGAAAGGGGCTGCCTCTCCTTTCGGCAGCCCCTGGATTCAGGCGTCAGTTTTCCGGATTCCGGGTCCCCCACAGCGCCGCTCCGGTTTCGTCCAGCGCGCTGAAGCAGACGACCCAGGCGCCCGATTCGTTGTCATACCCGGTGCTGATCACGCCCCGGTAGGAAAGGCCCTCCAGCGCGCAGCTGAAATGCTTTCCGTCCGCGCATTCCCAGCTTCCGGTCAGCTCCCCGCTGACGCTTCCGTCCGCGCTGAGGCTGACCGTCCTGCTGGTATGCTCCGTGCCGTTGATATCCCGCCCATGGAGGATGACCCGGTAGGTTCCCGGAATCCGCTCCGCCGGCACCTCCTCCGGCATCTCCCCGGCATACCGCCAGGGCATCACCACGGGCCATCCGTCGGCGTTCATCATCATCTGATGCACCCGGACCCGGAACATCTCCCCGCGGTTGGCGAAGCGGGTATGGAAGATCAGGAAGTAACGGCCGGTTTCCGGCTCGTAAAAGGCTGAGTTGTGCCCCGGGGACCGGTAGGCCGTCCTGGCTCCGCCCCCCGCGGGTTCAAAGCAGTAGCTCCCCATCAGCTTGACCCCGTATCCCTCGTAATCGGGGTCGTGGAAGAAGGTGCCCGGCGCCCCGCCGCAGTCGGTCATGGGCTGCCCCAGGGCGTCCTCGTAGGGTCCGTCGGGATTCCGGCTGCGGCACACCCGGATGTTGTACCCGTCCGCGGCGTTCAGTCCTCCGAAGGACAGGAACAGGTAGTAGTAATCCGTGTCCGGGCTGTAGAGGATGTAGGGGCCCTCGATCCGGGCGTGGTTCCGGCCCAGAAGCCTTGTTCCGTAGCCCTGTCCCTCCTCCGGGAAGCCGGTTTCCGGATTCATCTTCAGGATGTAGATTCCCCCGGAATAGCTTCCGTAGACCATCCACAGCTTCCCTTCCCTGTCGAAAAAGGTGCAGGGATCGATGGCGTTGGGCAGCGTCGTGGCGTCATATCCGGGCATGCCGCTCTTCAGAAAGATCCCCAGGTTCCGATAGGGACCCTCCGGACTGTCGCTGACGGCCAGGCCCAGGGCGCTGAGGGGGCTTGAACCCTCGCAGGTGCAGTAATACAGGTAGTATTTTCCGTCCGCCAGCCGCTGCACGTCCGGGGCCCAGAAGGTGGTCGTCCGGGCGTACCGGAGCGCCTCGGCCATCTCCTCCTGAACATTCTCCACCAGCCTGCAGCCCGTATCCGCGTTCCGGGAGAACATTTCCCACCGGATCAGGTCCGTGCTTTTTGCCGCGGCCATATGGCTTCCGTAGATATAGAAGGTGCCGTCCTCCGTCCGGATCACGGAGGGATCATGGACGGAGACCTCCTTGAATTTCGGCGCGGGCAGGGACGCGTTCTCCCCGAAGGCGGCTCCCCACAGCATCAGGGCCGCGGCCAGGAGAGCCGGAAAAACTTTCTTTTTCATGAGGTTCATCCTTTCCGGATTGATCTGAAAAACCCTCT
>CAMVDI010000202.1 GCA_947166205.1 uncultured Clostridia bacterium | reverse complement strand
ATTCCTTCCCCTGGAGCGGATCGTCCCTGTCGGTGAAGGAGACGCGCAGCGTGTTGTCGTCCACGGTCTCGACGGTGATCACCGCGATCTTCTGCAGCTCCTTGGCCCCGGTGACCTCGTCGATGGCGTTCTGGGCGTCTGCCGGGAGGGGCGGGACATCCTCCGTGTTCCCGTCGGTGATGGCGTCGATCTGATCCTGGATGGTGAAGGGGTAATAGGCCACGTAGGCCTGGGAGAGATCCATCTTCCGGAATCCGCCCTCCTCCCGCCGGACGGTGACCGTATAGGCACCATCGGGATCGTAGGCCACGCTCTCCGCGGTCAGACTCAGGTCCGAGAGCAGCTCTTCCGCGCTGGGCTCTTTTTTGTTCAGGTTCACCTGCACGCTGCACCCGGCCAGCAAGACCGCCGCGAGGAGCAGCGTAACGGCGCGAAGGATCCTTGTTTTCATGTTCCGATAAAGTCCTTTCTTTTGTTTCTGCATATAAGACGAGCCCCCGGTCAAAAGGTTCGCTCCTTCCCGGCGGCGCGGGCAAAGGCTGTACCGAGTTTACTCTGCCCGGCGGAAAAAAGCAAGGTGCAGTTTCTGCCGCACCTGATCCGCTCCCCCGCCGGAGAATATGTTGATTGCGGTTTTTGATGGAATGCATTAGAATGGAAAAGGACCGGCCACACAGAGCCCGGACGGGGAAGGGTGTTTTTCCATGCTCGTGCTGAAAGATCCTCTTCAAAAGAATATTACCGCCATCCTCCGGATGATTCGGAATGTGAACGCTTTTTTCGACGCCCACGGGGATATCAGCGAGCGGCAGCTCCAGCTGATCTCCTTCCGCTGCGCCGAGATGGCCCTTCTCGCCCTCGCTGCCGCCGACGAGATCGGCGTCGCCAAAGATCCCGGCGAGCGGATGCTCCGGGGCGAATTGTCCTCGGCGCTTCGGGAGATCGCCATCCAGGCCATCAACGTGCAGGAATGGGAGAGTCTTGAAAACATAAAGGCCTATTTTGCCGCCATGGCCAAACGCGGCCGGTTTGTCGCCAACATCCTGAAGATCCCGGAAGAGGCGCCGCCGCGCTTCCGGGAAGGCGTACAGGACCTTGTCAGTGCGCCCCGGCTCACGGAGAAAGACGCCCTGGCCGTCCCGGGGCTCCCGGAAGAGAACGAAGCGGAAAAGCTCCGGGGGGAGATCCGGGCCCTCCGGGAGATCCTGACCGCCCTGGTGCTGGAGCGGGACAATCTTCTCCAGGTGGTATGCAAAGAGATCGAAGCCGATTATATGCGCAAGCTGGGGCACATTGAAGCGGAGATCTACCACACCCAATGCGAGGCCCGGTATCTGCAGCGAAAGCTGGAGCTGATGCAGGCCGCCCTCAACCGGCGGGAAACGATCCGTTCCGTCAAGATCGAAGCGGATCTTCGAGGCCAGTACGAGGAGTACCAGAGGAACTATGAAGCCTTCCTCCGCCGGGTCCGGGAGGCCGCTGGAACCTCACCGGGAAGAAAAAAGCGCACCCCAACCGGGGAGGGACCCGTCTCCGGTCCTGCCGCACAGCCGGACCGGGAAAGCGAGGAAAAGCAGCTGAAGCGGCTTTACCGCAAAATCGCCAAGGCCCTGCATCCGGATATCCACCCCGACCAGGACGCGGCGTCAAAGGAACTCTTTCAGCGCGCCATCCGTGCCTACAAAGAAGGGGACCGGAAAACTCTCACGGAGATCGCCGGCACCATCGACGGCCGGCCGCCGGCGGACGAAAATCAACTCCTGGAGGCGCTGCGGACGGAAAAGGAACGGCTTCTCGCCATGATCCGGTCCATCCGGGCTGAAATAAAGATCGTGAAATCCCGCTATCCCTATACGAAACAGGAGATCCTGAACGATCCCGTCAAGCTGGCCAAAGAGAAGGAACGGCTCAACCGTCGATTAAATGAGGCCATGCAGCGGGCGGACGGCTATGTGAAACGCATTCGGGAGATGGAAGCAAGACATGGAAGATTTGATACTTAAACCCGAGGATCTGGCAACCGTAAGCGCGCTCCACCTCACCGACGAGGATCTGGACGTCCCCATGCCCTATGATCGGGATATCTATCTTTTCGGCACGGAGATCGCCGGGACGCGGTATGCGGAAAACATCCAGGAACTGTATGATTCCCTGGCGGAAGGGGACCGGGTCAGCCTTGTACGGGAGCCGGAAAACCCCTATGATGAGTACGCCATCCGGGTGGAGACCGAAGATCACGCCCCCATCGGCTATATCCCGGTGAAAGAGCTTGAGGAACCCGACGAGACAAAGCTGGGCTATATCCCCCGCATCAACAACCGGATCATCGCCCGCCTGATGGACGCCGGGAAATTTCTGTATGCCGTCGTCCGCCGCAAGGAGATGATCGGGGAGTATCACAAGATCGTCATTAAAATTTATATGAAGGATTGAGGCAGCAGGATGGAAATCGTAGTATGCCTGCTGCTCCTTGAAGCTCCCCGGTAAAATCAGGCTTTGGGCTCAAAAAGAAAGACATACCCCGCAAAAAACTAGCCATACGATTGCGACCGTTCTTACATACATTGCAATCCTTCTACCCTTTATCGCTGTGGGACTGTATGAAAAAAGCAAAGGAGAGAGTATACCTCCATTAATGACGGGGATGATAATTGCTTCTTCGGCTACCGCGATCGTTTTTATCCCGCTGGCCATATGGCTTGACAGGAAAAGGAAAAAGTGAATCCGTGCAATCTGGATTGTGGTCGTTATATAGTTTTGATGCACAGAAAAGGCGCTGTACGAAACTGGCAGGTTTTCAACTGCGTTTTTGTTTGAAGCATCGGGTTCA
>CAMVDI010000201.1 GCA_947166205.1 uncultured Clostridia bacterium | reverse complement strand
GGGCCGGAAGCGGCGGCGCCGGTGCTGGAGAAGCTGATCGCGGGCCTGCCGAAGGACCGGGTCATCGAAATTTACAGCGGACTGCGGAATCTGTCCATGTCCTTCGCGGAGATCATGACCCTCGGGCGGGAGGATCAGCTGCGGATGGTCCGCAATATTCCGCTGACCGCGGAAAGCTTCACCTACATCATGGATAACCTGCTCCGGGACCGGGACGCTGCGGAGCGGGGGAGGGTCATCCTCTACGCGGCGAACCGGGCCCGTTCCTCCCGGAACGGCGCGCTGAAGACGGCTGTGGCGCGGCAGGCGGGCATGATCCCGGACAACCGGCTGCTGCTGAGATATGTCCTGAACCGGCTGCAGACCGGAGGGAATATTCCTCCCCGGCCGGGGGATCCCGCCCGGGAGCTGAAGACCTTCTTCAGCTGCGATTACGAGATCTCCCGGGAGAACAATCAGCTGCGGGCGTATTTCACCGTCCTGGATCCGGAAGGGGGAGCGATCCTTCTGAACGCGGTGGAGTCCGAGAGCGGGATCGTGCTCCGCCCCTCCGAGTATGCCCAGCCCGAATATACGGCGGAGCTGATCCGGCAGGTCTTTCTCGAGGGGAAGGAAGAGAAATACAGGGAGGCCTTCGAGGCGGGGCAGGACGCCGTGGCCGCCGCCCTCTTTGAACAGAAGAACAGGCAGTTCGCGAAGGGGTATCAGCAGCTCTGCGCCACCCTGACCGACGGGAAAATGCTCCTGGCGGAGACGGAAAAGGTGCGGATCGAATGGATGATTTACCGGGAGGGAACCAGCAGCGCGCTGGCCTTCCGGGTAGGCCGGAGCCGGATGTACATCGTCCGGGACGCGGTCGAGTTCATGAAGGCCTTCCGCTCCGGGGAGACGAAGGAATACGGGCGGGACCTGATCCTGACCCACGATCCGGACAACCTGGAGGACGGGGACGCGGCGATCATCCGGTTCCTGGTGACGGCCAAGTACATGAAGGGGCGCCTCGGCGAGCCCGGAAACAAGCGTTACATCTCCATCAGCGACGCGCTGCTGGGCAACGTGCTGGAGCACCTGGAGGGCCGGAACATCCTGTACAACGATCAGCTGTGCCTGGTGCGCATGGAACCCCGGAAGATCCGGCTGAGGATCAGCGGAAAATACGTGCTGTCCACGGATATCAGCCGGAAGAACCAGGAGTTCCTGAACCTGATGGGCAAGGGCTATCTGGTGACCCGGGGAGAAAAGGACAGCCCGGCGGTTCTGGACCGGGTGGCGGCCACGGCGGAGGAAATCAGCCTGATCAGCCTGGTGGATCAGAACCCTTCCGTCAGCATTCAGCCGATCCTGAAGGACTTCCGGAAAAACGTCTACGCGCGCTTCTTCGAGATGTTCGACGTGGACCCGGCGGTGCAGCGGGAATTCACGCTCAGCCAGATCCGGCTGAATACCTATTTAGACTTTGAGCGCGGCGCGGTTACCGCCCGGACGGAGATCCTCCGGGACGGAAAGGAGATCCGGGCCGCGGAGCTGACCGACCGGATCGACCGGGCGAAGATCGAGCTGCTGGACAGCTATCTGGCGAGCCTGGGCTTCGCGGAGGGAAAGCGGGAGGAGGAGAGCCGGGTGCTGGCCTTCTCCAAGATGGACTTCACCCGGATGAAGAAGCTGACCAACGTCTATCTGTCCGAGAACCTGAAGAACAAGGAGCTGAAGTCCGTCGGGAAGCCGGTGATCCGCGTCACGTATCAGAACAATCTGGCGCGGGTTTTCCTGGAGAAAAGCGAATTCACGGAGGCCGAGCTGGAAAAGATCATCGCCGGCCTGCGGAAGAAGCGGAAATACATCCTGCTGGACGGGGAGCGCATCGTGGACCTGGACAGCGAAACCGCCCGGGACTTCGGGGATACGGTCCGGGATTTCGGCATGGATCCGAAGGATCTGTACCGGAAGAAGACCGTCTCCATGATCAACGCCATCAAAGCCTTCGCCCACGAGAGAAGCTGCCGCATCGACAGGCACCTGCGGGACATGATCGAGGAGATCCGCGGCTTCAAGGATTCGGAGATTCCGATCCCGGCGCTGAACGCGCAGCTGCGGGATTATCAGGCGGAGGGCTTCCGGTGGCTGTCCATCCTGGCGAAGTACGGCATGGGCGGCATCCTGGCGGACGACATGGGGCTGGGCAAGACCCTGCAGACCATCGCCCTGATCCGGAGCGACCGCACCCACAAGCCCAGCCTGGTGGTCTGCCCGAAGAGCCTGGTCTTCAACTGGGAGAGCGAGTTTGCCCGGTTCGACGGGAAGACCCGGGTCCGGGCGGTCTACGGCACGGACCCCCGGCGGAGCGAAATCATCGCCGGGATCAACTGGCAGGAAAAGGCGGTCTATGTCACGTCCTATGATTCCCTGCGGAACGATATCGCCAAATATACAGGGGATTTCAATTATGTCATCCTGGACGAGGCCCAGTACATCAAGAACGTCAATGCCCTCAAGACCCGGTCCGTCAAGGAGCTGAAGGCGGCCCACCGGTTCGCCCTGACCGGCACGCCCATCGAGAACAGCGTGGTGGACCTGTGGAGCATCTTTGACTTTATCATGCCCGGATATCTGGAGGAGCTCTCCGCCTTCCGGGACGCGGATCCGGCCGCGATCGCCCGGAAGGCCGGGCCCTTCATCCTCCGGCGGGTCAAGGAGGCCGTGCTGGAGGATCTGCCGCCGAAATATGAGCGGATCCTGAGCGCGGAGATGACCGGAGGCCAGCGGAAACTGTACGACGCCATGCGGCAGGAAGCCCGGACGGCGCTGGAGGAAGGCGGAAAGGCCTTCGACATGCTGCCCTGGATCACCCGGCTGCGGCAGG
>CAMVDI010000200.1 GCA_947166205.1 uncultured Clostridia bacterium | reverse complement strand
AGGCAGCGCTCCCCGTCATAGAGCACCGCGCTCTGGCCGGGGGTCACCGCCCGCTGGGGAACCAGGCTCCGGATCCGCAGCCGGTTTCCCTCCTCCAGGGTCACCTCCACCGGCTGATCCGGCTGGCGGTAGCGGTACTTCGCCGTGCAGCGGAAAGGCTGCCCGGCCTCCGCCGGCGCCTCCGTCACCCAGGTGGCGTCCTCCGCCAGGCAGAGGGTGCTGTACAGCAGCGGATGATCCTCCCCCTGGGCCACGAGGAGCCGGTTGCTTTCCAGATCCTTTCCCACCACGAACCAGGACCGGCCGTCTCCCCGGCCGCCGATCCCCAGCCCCCGGCGCTGTCCCAGGGTATAGTACATCAGTCCTTCGTGCCGTCCCACCGTTTCCCCCGTCACGGAAACCATGTCCCCGGGCCGGGCGGGAAGATATTCCGACAGGAACTTCCGGAAATTCCGTTCCCCGATGAAGCACACCCCGGTCGAATCCTTTTTCCGGCTGACGGGCAGACCCCGGCTCTCCGCGATCTCCCGGACCTGGGCCTTGGTCATCCCGCCCACCGGAAAGAGCGTCTTGCGCAGCTGGGCCCCGTGCACCATATACAGGAAATAGCTCTGATCCTTGTTCGGGTCCGGGCCCCTCAGCAGATGCCCCTCCGGGTCCGTCCGCACAAAATGGCCCGTGGCCATGCGCTCGGCGCCCAGATCCATGGCGAAATCCAGGAAGGCGGCAAACTTGATCTCCCGGTTGCACAGCACGTCCGGATTCGGCGTCCTGCCCGCCCGGTATTCCTTCAGGAAATAGGAAAAAACCCGGTCCCAGTATTCCCTGGCGAAGTTCACGCTGTAGCAGGGAATCCCGATCAGATCGCAGACGTCCCGGACATCCCGCCAGTCGTTCTCCGCCGTGCAGACGCCGCTGTCGTCCTCCTCTTCCCAGTTTTTCATGAACACGCCCACGACATCATAGCCCTGCTCCTTCAGAAGCAGGGCCGCCACGGAGGAGTCCACCCCTCCGCTCATGCCGACCACAATCCGCCCGCTCAAGTACGCGCTTCCTCTTCCATCAGTCTGTTCAGCACCGCGTCCGCGATCTTTTTCGCGATCTCCTGCCGGTCCCCCCGGGCATCCACCACAACGTAGCGCTCCGGATTTCGGGAGATGAGCTCATGATATCCCTGCTCCACCCGGGCGTGGAAATCCTCCCGCTGGGCCTCCATCCGGTCCAGCCGGCTGGCGTCCTCCCGCCGGCGCAGGCTCGTCCGGTGATCCAGGTCCAGGAACACCGTCAGAAGCGGCAGGGTTCCGTCCACCGCGGGGCGGTTGATCTCCAGCACCCGGTCCACTCCCAGAAGCCGGCCGCCGCCCTGATACGCCACGGAGGAATCCAGAAACCGGTCGCACAGCAGCACCTTTCCCGCCGCCAGCGCGGGCCGGATCCTTTCCCGGACGTGCTGGGCCCGGCTGGCGGCATACAGCAGCGCCTCCGTCATATCCGCCATCTCCATGTTTTCCCGGCTCAGCAGGATCTCCCGGATCTTCTCGCCGATGGGCGTTCCGCCGGGTTCCCGGGAATGCTCCACCTCAAAGCCGAAGCGGCACAGGGTGTCCGTCAGCATTTCCATCTGGGTGCTTTTGCCGGAGCCGTCCAGCCCCTCCAGGCTGAGAAAGGCTCCCGGCGGCACGGGGGCCCCGGGGCACAGGATCTCCGCGGCTTCGCGGGGGGTATGAGCCACCCGCTCCGCCCCGGAGCCCAGCAGCTCCTCCTCGCTGCCGTAGCCCCAGCAGACGCCCAGGGTACGCACCCCGGCGAGGACTCCGCCCTCCATGTCAAACCGCCGGTCGCCCACCATCCAGACCTCGTCCGCGTCCTCCGGCATCACCTGGCGGAGCAGATGATCCTTCTCCGCCCGGGCGTCCGTGGCGCAGACCAGCCGCTCCATGAACTTCGCGAGCCCGAAATGCGCCAGGATATCCCGGGTCGGGCCTTCCGGCTTTCCGGTCACGACCCCCATGCGCACCCCGCTGTTCCGCAGGGTCCGGAGCAGATTCCGGATACCGGGATAGACCCGGTTTTCATATTTTCCGGTCCGGTTGTACCGCTCCCGGTAGATCTCCTGCGCCTGCCAGGCCTGCTCCTCCGTCATGCCCATCAGGTGCTGAAAGGACCAGATCAGCGGCGGGCCGATCCACTTTTTCAGGGTATCCTCATCCGGCTGAGGAAAACCCATCCGCTCCGCCGCGTATCGCGCGCAGTTCCAGATACCCTCCTCGGACTGGGTCAGCGTCCCGTCCAGATCAAAGAAAACCCATTTCCCGCTCATTTTATCCTTCCACCCGAATCACGTTCTCCACCTGGCAGATCTCCGGATTCAGGGCTTTCACCACCCGCTGCATCGCCTTTTCCGGCGCCACGTGGGTGATAAAGATCAGGGTGGCCTTTTCACCCGGCGCGGCGGCGCCCTTCTGCATCATGGCGGAGACGGAAACGCCCTCCGCCGCCATCAGCCCGGCTACCTCCGCCAGCACGCCCGGCGCGTCCTTCGCCTTCATCCGGAGGAAGAACTTGCAGCGCCAGTCGTCCGCCACAGGCAGCGGATCCTCCCGCAGGTAGGGCATGGGGTGAACCGCGTTCTGGGACGCCTGAATGATATCCCCGACGATGGCGCTGGCGGTGGGGGTGTCCCCGGCGCCGCGGCCTTCCAGCATCATATCCCGGAAGGAATGGCCGAAGAGGTACACCGCGTTCAGGGATCCGTCCACCCGGGCCAGCGGATGATCCGCCGGCAGGAACGCCGGATGCACCCGGGCTTCGATCGCGTCCCCGTTGTCCTTGCCGATCGCCAGCAGCTTCAGCACATAGCC
>CAMVDI010000199.1 GCA_947166205.1 uncultured Clostridia bacterium | reverse complement strand
TCTGCCGGAAGAGGAGGTCGGCCGGATCAAGACGATCTTCTGGACCTATAACATTGTTGATTTCGCCCCCTTCCTGGACGCGACAGTGACGCTGCCTTCCGGAACGGCGGCAACGGTTCAGGGAACCTGGTTCAATCATCACCTGGATCTGCCGACCGGCGAGTCGGTGGACGCCGGCGTGGCGGGAATGCGTTCCTGGTGGGACATCACCGATGGCACCTGGATTGACGAGCAGACGCCGGAAGCTGAAAACAGCATCATGGTCGGCGCCGAACTGGCGCTTCGGGAAAACCTGAAAGCCGGGGATCGGCTGAAGCTTTCCGGCATAGCCGGGGAGCAGGAAGTAACCGTCGTCGGAGTCTATGACGCCGGCGGAGATGAGGATGAACAGCTTTTCGGGCCGCTGGACCTTGTGCAGTCTCTGACGGACCGCGACGGCAAAGTGGCCTCCATCGAGGTTTCCGCCCTGACCACGCCGGACAACGAGCTGGCCCGCCGGGCG
Source organism: uncultured Clostridia bacterium (assembly GCA_947166205.1). Next base: position 2,375 of record CAMVDI010000199.1, on the reverse strand, counting down.
GCGCGGAATCCGGCGGCCCTGAGCAGCCGGGATTACGAAACCTGGTACTGCACCGCCTATGTGTCCGCCATCTGCTATCAGATCCAGGAGGTGATCACCGGATCGGTGGCGACCGCGGTCCGGAAGGTGGCGGAAAGCGAAGGCACGATTCTGGACAAGACCCGGCTGCTGATGATCCTGATCACGGCGCTGAGCCTGCTTGGCTCCGCGCTGGGCATCTCCAACCTGGTGACCGCCTCCGTCATGGAGCGCAGCCAGGAGATCGGCCTGCTGAAGGCGATCGGGGCGAAGGACCGGTCCATCACGGGCGTCGTGATGACGGAGATCCTGATTACCGCCCTCATCGGCTTCGCGGCGGGGTATCTGATGGGCTTCGGCTTCGCCCAGCTCATCGGGCAGAGCGTTTTCGGATCCTCCATCGAGATGGATCCCAAGGTGGTGCCGATTGTCGCGGGCCTGATCGCGCTGGTCACCATCGCAGGAAGCCTTCCGGCCATCCGGATGGTGCTGCGCCTGCGGCCGGCGGAAGTGCTGCACGGAGGACACTGAAGATGACAAAGAGAAGAATGTTCCTTCGCATGATCACGGCCTCGCTGCTGCGCAGAAGGTCCCGCATGCTGATCGCGCTGCTGTCCATCGGCATCGGAGCCACGATTCTGGCCGGCCTGGTCACCATCTATGTGGACGTGCCCCGGCAGATGGGCGCCCAGTTCCGATCCTACGGAGCGAATATGCTCCTGCTCCCCAGGGAGGGGGAAACCCTGGACAGGGGGCGCATGGAGGAAGCGCTCCGGAAGATTCCGGAGGACGAACTGGTGGGCGCGGCGCCTTACCGGTACATCCGGCTGGATATGACCTCCCGGCAGCAGTCCTTCACCGCCGCGGGAACGGATTTTTCCCAGGTCCCCAAAACCAGCCCCTACGTCAGCGTGGAGGGAGACTATCCGGAGAGAAGCCGGGAGGTTCTTGTGGGGAAAAGCATCGCGGAAACGATCGGCGTCAAGCCCGGCGCCAGCATGGAGCTGACCTATCAGCCCGGCGCGTCTTCCGGGGAACTGAGCCCGGAGGAAAGCCGCGTTCCCGGCGCGGAACTGTCGGGAAGCGCGGAGGGTTTCGGCGGCGGGGCCGTATATGTCAGCCTGAAGCTGGATGATCAGGGCGCGGTGGGATCCCTGGAGATCGACGCGGGAACCCAGACGCCGGAATACGGCGGCCAGGTCCAGGAGAACGAGGCTTTCCTGGCGCAGTTCCGGGGAAAGACGCTGCCCCTGACCCTGGGGGAGGACGTGGACGCTCTGTCCGGTGCCACGGTCACCTCGGAGGCTGTGGTCAGCGCCATCAACACGGCCCGGAGGACGGAGAATACGGCCAGACCGCAGACGATGAACTTTATCGTGGCCGGCATTCTGACCACGGGGGGAGAAGAAGAGGAATACGTCTTCATCTCCCTGGAGGATATGGAATCCCTGACGGGCTCCGACCGGCTGGACGCGGCGGAGCTGAGCGTATCCGCCGGGGCGGCGCAGCTGGAATCCTATGCGGAGGCCATCTCCGGGGAGGGCGGCCCGGTTCAGGCCCGCCTGGTGAAACGGGTTGCCCGGTCGGAGGCTTCCGTGCTTGAAAAGCTGACGGCGCTGGTATTCCTGGTGACACTGGTCGTTCTGATGCTGACCATGATCTGCGTTTCCACCACCATGATGGCGGTGGTTTCGGAACGGAGAAGGGAGATCGGCCTGCGCAAGGCCCTGGGCGCCTCCGACAGCTCGATCCGGACGGAGTTCCTGGGGGAGGGCCTGTTCCTGGGCATGCTGGGCGGAATCCTGGGCGGGGTGCTCGGATTCGTTTTCGCTCAGGCGGTGAGCGTCAACGTTTTCGGCTCCTCCATCACCTTCCAGCCCCTGCTGCTGCCTATTACGATCCTGGTCTCCATGGCGGTCTCGGCCCTGAGCTGCCTGCTGCCCATTAGGCGGGCCGTGGCGATCGATCCCGCCATCGTCCTGAAGGGTGAATAGGCGGGGAGTACCAATCCAGACAAAAACAGCGCGGAATCCGCGGCGCGGAGCCGCGGCGAGCGTATTGCGGAGGGAAAAAAGGATGAGCCTGCTCGAACTGAAGAACATCTCCAAGGAATACGGGGAACTGAAGGCCCTGGACAATGTGTCCCTGCATGTGGATCAGGGGGAATGGGTGGCGATCATGGGCCCTTCCGGAAGCGGAAAGAGCACCATGATGAATATTATCGGGTGCATGGACAAGCCGACGAAGGGGGAGGTGCTGCTGGACGGCGTGGATATCAGCAGAGAAAGCAGCAAGAACCTGACGAATATCCGCCGGGACAAGATCGGACTGATCTTTCAGCAGTTTCACATGGTCAA
>CAMVDI010000198.1 GCA_947166205.1 uncultured Clostridia bacterium | reverse complement strand
TTCACGTGGCCGTGGGGACGGACTGCGACGTGGAGCTGACCGGCTTCCCGCTGCGGCGGAACGCCCGGCGTCTGAGCCGGGTCCGCTGCATTCACACCCATCCCGACGGGGACGGGCATCTGAGCGATGTGGATCTGAGCGCGCTGAAGATTTTCCGGTATGACGCCATGACGGCGGTGGGCGTGAAGGACGGGCAGCCCGTCAACGTCCAGACCGCCTTCCTGGAATCGGAGACGGAGGTGACGCTGACCCCCGCGGTGCCCTGGTACCGGGTGCCTGACCGGGAATGGCTGGATCAGATCGAAATCAGCGACGGGCTTGTGGGCACCGGCGGGACGGACCGGGTTGACGAAGGTACGGAAAAAGCCGTGCTCATGGGCATCGAAAGCAGGGAATCCCTGGAGGAGCTGAAGCGCCTGGCGGAAACGGCGGGGGCGGAGGTGGCCGGCATGTTCCTGCAGAAGCGGGACAAGCCCGACGGGGCCATGTTCATCGGCCGGGGCCGGGCGGAGGAACTGGCGCGGGAATGCCAGGCCCTGGACGCGGATCTGTGCATCTTTGACGAGGAGCTGACGGGTATCCAGACCCGGAACCTGGAGGAAGTGCTGCGGGTCAAGGTGATCGACCGGACCACCCTGATTCTGGACATTTTCGCCCGCCGGGCGGTTTCAAGCGAGGGCAAGCTTCAGGTGGAACTGGCCCAGCTGCAGTACCAGAGCACCCGGCTGATCGGACAGGGACTGGTGCTGAGCCGGCTGGCCGGAGGAATCGGCACCCGCGGCCCCGGAGAGAGCCGGCTGGAAATGAACCGGCGGCGGATCCGGGAGCGGATGACGGAGCTGCGCCGAAGGCTGGATGAGGTGGAAAAGCAGCGGGATATCCGCCGGAAAAGCCGGGAGAAGAACGGCACGCCGGTGGTCGCTCTGGTGGGCTATACCAACAGCGGGAAATCCACCCTGCTGAACACGCTGACCGGATCCGCGGTTTACGCCCAGGATCAGCTGTTCGCCACGCTGGACGCGGTGGCCCGGCGGATGGAAACGCCGGAAAAGACGGAATACCTGCTGGTGGATACGGTGGGCTTCATCCGGAAGCTGCCCCACACCCTGGTCAGCGCCTTCCGGTCCACCCTTGAGGAGGCGGCGCTGGCGGACGTGCTGGTCATCGTCAACGACGGGACCAGCCCGGAGATGGCCGCGCAGCACGACACGGTGGAACAGGTGCTGGACGAACTGGGCGCGGGGGATACGGCCAGAATCGAGGCCGTCAACAAATGCGATGCTGCGGACCCCTGGCCCACCTTTCCCGGGGCGGTCATGATCTCCGCGAAGACCGGGCAGGGGCTGGAGGAACTGAAGCGGCGGATCGCGGACGCGCTGCAGCAGAACTACGCGCCGGTTTCTTTTGCCATCCCCTTTGACCGCTACGCTCTGGTGGCGCAGATCCGCCCGCTGGGCAGGATCCTGGAGGAAAAATATACGGACACGGGCACTGAACTGCGGATGATGATCTCCCGGGAGGAGGCCGCCCGGCTGATCCGCCGGTACGGCCCGGAGATCGTACGGACCGGGGAGTAAGGCCCCTTCGGAGCCTTCCGACTCCCTTTTTCAGCCCCCGGGGGCACGCCGCTGTCCGGCGAATCCCCGGGGGCTGCCTGTATATAATGGTAAAATCCGAACAATAAAAGAACCTTTGCCCCAAATATTCGTAAATTGTTCATGTTTTTAACGATTTTGACATAGATTCAGGCTTGTATTATTCGTGTTTTGATGATATGATGCCGGTATTCCCGCGGGGAACATTCGTGATTTATCCGGATGCTCCCCGCAGGGAGCCTATATCGTCCGCGGCGTTTCCGTCCTTCGGGGCGGGGAACGGTCTTTCCCCGGCGGCAGGCTCCCGTACGCAGGAGGAACGGAATGAAGCAGCTTCGGCAGGCGATCGAGAGTCAGGGAGTCGGGATCGGCCAGGATGTTGTGAAGGTGGATATGTTTCTGAACCACCGGATCGACACGGGGCTGCTTTTTTTGATGGGCGAGGCCTGGGCGGAGGAATTCCGGAAGGAGAAGCCGGACCTGGTCATGACGGTCGAGGCCAGCGGCATCGCCATGGCGGTGGCCGCGGCCCACGCGCTGGGGGATCTGCCGGTGGTCTTCGCGAAAAAGAGCGCCACCGTGGTCCAGAATGCCGACATGGTTGAGGCGCAGGTCTTCTCCTTCACCCACAAGACCTCGAACATGATCCGCATCGACCGGAAATATCTTCCCGAAGGCAGCCGGGTGCTGATCATCGACGACTTTCTGGCGGACGGCCAGGCGGTCCGGGGGATGATGAGCCTCTGCGAGCAGCGGGGGGCCGAAGTCGTCGGCGTCGGCATCGCCATTGAGAAAGGCTTCCAGCCCGGGGGAAAGAGCCTCCGGGAGGCGGGGGTTCACCTGAAATCCCTGGCCGTGGTGAAGGAGATCCGGGACGGAAGGATCATCCTGGAGGAGGAAGAGCCCTGAATACGGTGTGCCCTTTCCGGACCCGCCCAAAGCGCCGTACGGAAAGCATACATACAATGTTACTTACCCAAGCGTGAAGAGGAGGAACAACCGCATGAAGAAAATCATCGCATTTGTGCTGGCTCTGGCCCTGTGCCTGACGGCCGCCGTTTCCCTGGCCGATCCGGTGGCCAAGGAAGACATCAAGATCGGAGTCATCCTGCTGCATGACGAGAACTCCACCTACGACCTGAACTTCATGAACGGCGCCCGTGAAGCCGTCGCCGCCCTGGGCCTGGACGAAAGCCAGCTCCAGTTCTACCGCAACCAGCCCGAATCCAGCGCCTGCGCCGAGACCGCGCTGGACGCCGTGGACGAAGGATGCAACATCGTGTTCTTTGACAGCTACGGCCATCAGTTCTA
>CAMVDI010000197.1 GCA_947166205.1 uncultured Clostridia bacterium | reverse complement strand
AGAAGGAGGAAAAAACCATGAGTCAGAATGAAGCGGTCCGGAAGGATCTCAAAGCGCTTCGCCGCCCTTTCCTGCGGGAGCTTTTCCGCGAAAACCGGTCCAACCTGGCGATGACCCTGGTCTCCTCCGTCCTCATGGCCGCGGGGCAGCTGGTCGTCTCCTGGCTGATCAAGGAAATCGTCGACCTGATTTCCGGGCTCAGCGGATACACGTTCGGGGCGTTGCTGGCCATCGCGGGAGGCGGGGTCGCACTGATGGCACTGTCCGCGGTGATCGATTACACATTTCTTTCCCGCTTCCGCGCAAAGGCCATGAAACAGTACCGGGAATATGTATTCAGCCGGCTGCTGGACAAAGGCATCCAGGCGTTTTCCGGGGAGAACAGTTCCCTCTACCTGTCCGCCCTTTCCAACGACGTCACCACCATCGAGCGGGATTTCCTTTCCCCGCTGCAGAACATGCTCACCACCGCCCTCGCGTTTGCCGGCGCGCTGGGCCTGATGCTGTGGTACAGTCCGCTGCTGACGCTCGTTGCCATCGGCTTCTCCCTCCTGCCAATCTTCGTTTCCGTCGTGTTCGGCAGCAAAGCGGAGAAAGCCGAGAAAGCGGTTTCCGACCGGAAAGAACATTATACCGGCATGCTCAAGGACACCCTCACCGGGTTTGCGGTGATCAAAAGCTCCAAAGCGGAGAGGAACATCGCCCGGATGCACGACGCGCAGAATGAACGCGTGGCGGAAGCGACAAAAAAGCGCACCGGGATCGGTGTGCTGATCGGGTCCACCTCCGGGATTGCCGGCGGTATCCTCCAGTTCGGGGTGTTCTTCGTCGCCGCCGCAATGGCGCTCTCCGGAAACAGCAGCGTAACCGGCGGTACCGCCATCGTTTTTGTCCAGCTGCTGAACTACGTCCTGGGTCCGATCCAGGCTTTCCCCGCCTTCTTTGCCGGGGCAAAATCCTCCTTCGGCCTGATCGACAAGCTGGCGGAAGCCCTGAACCGGAATATCCAGGACGAAGGGGAGCCCGTCGCGCCTTCCCTCACGGACGGCATCTCGATCCGGGATCTCCGCTTTGCCTACGAAGAAGAAAAAACCGTCCTGCACGGCGTGAATATGGAACTGCCCGCGGGCGGCTGTTACGCGCTCGTCGGCGGGTCCGGCAGCGGCAAGTCCACGATCCTGAACCTGCTGATGGCTTCCTCCCGGGATTACTCAGGCGAAATCACCTATGACGGCAGGGAACTGAAAACCGTTTCCCCGGGTTCGCTTTACGACCTGGTGTCCATCATCCAGCAGAACGTATTCGTGTTCAACAGCACGATCCGCGACAACATCACCATGTTCTCCGACTTCCCGGAGGAGGAGATCGACCGCGCCGTGCGCCTGTCCGGGCTGAAAAAGCTCATCGACGAAAAGGGCGCGGACTATCTCTGCGGCGAAAACGGCTCCGGCCTCTCCGGCGGCGAACGGCAGCGGATCTCCATCGCCCGGGCCCTGCTGCGCAAGACGCCGGTGCTCTTCGTGGACGAGGCCACGGCGTCCCTGGACGCCGAAACCTCCTTTGAGGTGCTGGACGCGATCCTGAAGCTGGACGGCTACACCCGCGTGATCGTCACCCACGACCTGGATGAAAACATCCTCCGCCGCTGCACCGGCCTGTTCGCCCTGAAAAACGGCACGGTCACCGAACAGGGCACCTTTGACAACCTGATGGAAAAGAAAGGCTATTTCTACTCGCTGTTCACCGTCTCCCAGCGGTAACATGATCCGGCAGCGGTTTCCCGAAAAGAGCAAAAATAGTCGAGAAACGAAACTTCCCTTTATGATAATCTCAGCTCACAAGGAGGTGAGCGGATGGAAGAGCAGAGAAAAGCGGTCCGCAGGATGCAGGATTATATCCATGACCATCTCTCCGAAGAGATCTCCATGGCAGATCTTGCGAAGGCGGCGTCCTTTTCCCCGTGGTACGCGAGGAGGATCTTCATCCGGTATCTCGGCATGACCCCGGCAGTTTATATCAGGCGCCTGAAGCTGTCCCGGTCCGCGCTGAGGCTTCGGGATGAATCCGGCCAGATCCTCGATGTGGCCATGGACATGGGATACGGAAGTGTCGACGGATACCAGCGCGCATTCAGACGTGAATTCGGCATCAATCCGAAGGAATACTCCTCAAGCCCGATCCCCGTCTGGCTGTTTACTCCTTCATTCATCACGGATAAAGAGAGGAGCGAAAACAAGATGAGCGATACCCGGAATGTATTTATCCAGGTGGTTGAGAAGCCCGCGCGCAAGGTGATCCTGAAAAGAGGGATCCGCGCGACAGAGTACTGGAGCTACTGCGAGGAGGTCGGCTGCGATGTCTGGGGGCTGCTGACCAGCATCAGATCCATCAGCGGGGAGCCGGTCTGCCTGTTTCTCCCTGAGAAACTCAGGAATCCCGCAGCCAACGAATATGTGCAGGGTGTAGAGGTTGAACCCGATTATGCGGGGGAGATCCCCGAAGGATTTGAAGTGATCGATCTTCCAGCCTCCACCTATCTTCGCTTCCGGGGAGAACCCTTCGAAGAAGAGAACTATGTGGCGGCGATCGGCGAGATCTGGGACGCCGAGAAGAAGTATGATCCCGCGTTCATCGGGTTTGAATGGGATAACGAGAACCCCCGTATCCAGCTCGAGCCCAGGGGCGAACGGGGCTATATCGAACTGGTACCGGTGAAAAAGCGCAGCTGATCCGAAGCGGGAAACCGGTAAAGGGGATGTCCGGAAGGGACATCCCCTGTTTTGATTTCCTTTTTACGGTCAGGCAGGTTATTTCCGGAAGGCGGCAGGCACCGGTTTGGCAGCCTCCTGCACTTCCTTTTCCCGGCGGGAAGCGACCTCATCCGGCATGCGCCGGATATCCCCGGCCCTGG
>CAMVDI010000196.1 GCA_947166205.1 uncultured Clostridia bacterium | reverse complement strand
TAATCGAGGCTCGAAGACAGGCATACGCCGTGATCCTCCGCCAGCCGGTTCAGGGTGTACATGAGGCCGCCCCGCAGCCTTTCATATCTTTCCTTCCCGAAGCCGATCTTTTCGGCGATGGTGTCCGCGGTTTTGAAGCCGATTCCCCAGATATCGTCCGCCAGCCGGTAGGGATTCTCCCGGACGATCCGGATGCTGTCCTCGCCGTACTGCCGGAAGATCCGGGTGGCGTGGGCCGTGCTGACGTCGTGGTCCTGCAGGAACAGCATGATGTTCCTGATTTCCTTCTGCTCCGCCCAGGACTTTTTGATCCGTTCCACGCGGACCTTCCCGATTCCGGGCACCCGGATCAGCGCGTCGGGGTTCTCCTCGATCACGTTCAGGGTTTCGGCGCCGAATTCCCTTACGATCCGCTCCGCGTACCGGGGGCCGATGCCCTTGATCATCCCGGAGCCCAGGTATTTCCGGATGCCGTAGACCGTGGCCGGCAGGGTTTCCTCAAAGCCGGTAACCGTAAACTGCCTGCCGTATTTCGGGTCCACCCGCCAGATGCCGGTCAGCTCAAGCACGGATCCCGGGTGAACCTCCGGCATCGTGCCCACCGCCGTGATCAGGTCGCTGTATCCTCCCGCGCTGCATCGGAGAACCGTGTATCCGTTCTCCGCGTTCCGGAAGGTGACCCTTTCCGCCGTGCACCGCAGCTTTTCCGTGTGCTGTTCCATGTATCCGCTCTCCGGCCTCCCCTGATCCCCGGGCCGCGTCTCTTCTCCCGGGGCCCGTGCCCGCGGGGTCGCTCCCGTCCTTCCTTCCCGCTTCAAAAAGCGAAAACGGCGCCTAGGCCGTTTTCTGCAGATAGCCCGTCAGCTGGGCGATGGGAACCGGCCGGGCGAACTTGTAGCCCTGCAGATAGGAGGCGGACATTTCCTTCACCCGCTTCTCATCCTCGCCGTTTTCAATGCCCTCGAACAGCACCGGGAATTTCAGTTCGGCAAACAGGGTCGCCATGCTCCGGACCATGGTGTCGGACTGGGTGTCGGTGGAGGAGGCCAGCACCAGGGACCTGTCGAACTTGATGATGTCGAACGGAAGCATCATGATCCGTTCCAGGTTGGAATATCCGGTTCCGAAATCGTCCAGGTAGAGCTTGATCCCGTATTTCTTCAGCTGCGTCAGCTTTTCCGTTTCGGCCTGGCTGTCCTGGTTCCCCTCGGATTCGGTCAGCTCAATGGCGATTTTGTCAAAGGAGACGCCCTCGCCGGCGATGATCCGGGTAATATCCGCGCAGAACTCCCTGGCCCGCAGCTCCTGGGTCGCCACGTTGACGGAGATCCGGTCAATCTGAAAACCCTTCTCCGTCAGCTCCCGGATGGCGACGCAGACCTTGTGCAGCAGGATTTCCGTCATCACGTGGATAAAACCGTTGGCTTCCGCGACGGGAATGAATTCGTCGGGAAAGACGAGACCCAGCTTCTCCAGATTCAGCCGCATCAGCGCCTCCGCGGTGTCAAACCGCCCGAGCCGGATGTTGTAGACCGGCTGAGCGTACACCACCACCCGCGGATCCTCCGGGTCGTGCCGGGTATAGATGCCGCTCAGCTCCTTCAGGATGTAGTCGTACCGGGCGTACGCCTCGCTGTCGCTGCGGTCAGCGGTATGCAGCGTGTTTTCCGGCATGTGAAGATGGATCTGCCGGATGTAGTTCGCGTAATCGATGTCTTCGCTGCCCGCCTCCGGGGATTCCCCCACCACGATCTTGTAATCCAGGTTGTTTTTCCCGTTCACACAGGCGATGGCGTCCGCCGCCCGCCGGATGCGTTCCCCGTCGTCCGGGTTGCGGTGTTTCGGATAGATCAGGATCAGGTGCCCCCGGCTGACCTGGAACAGCACGGATCCCCGGAAGGCATTCTCCGCGATGTTCCGCAGGGTGGGCCGGATCTGCTCCGGAATCTTCGTGCCCTCCTCCTCGATCGTATGCATGTACAGGCTGAAGAAGCCGAACTTTTTGTTTTTCTGCTGATAATCCCGGGTCAGGTTATTCAGGGACTCGCTGTTGATGGCTCCGAGCCAGGCGTCATACGGGTTGGAATGCATGAAGTACAGCATGGCCAGAACCGGAAAGATAAACGTGGACACGGTGTAGGAGGATTCTCCCTTCAGCCGCTGAATCAGGTTCAGCATCAGGCCCAGGAAAGCCGTGATGAAAAATCCGATCATCACCCGCCTGTACAGGCTTCTCCGCACCCGGATCATCAGTACGACCAGAATGAGCATGAACAGCAGGTATCCCGCGGAGAAGGCGCTGGCCCCCAGATGGACCGTCCCGTTCTCCGCGATGGTGAAGCCGAATCCGAAGCAGGTTCCCAGAATGTCAAAAAGGACCAGCAGGGTCCAGAGGGACACGGTCAGTTTCCAGATGAATGCCTGTCTCCGGGCGCTCACCCGGGCGGTTTCCCCGATATACACAGCGAACAGGGCGGACATGGCAAACGTGAACGCGTGCATCAGGACGCGCAGTACATAGACGCACACCGTGATCTCCGGCCGCCATCTCGCCAGCGCCGTCCGGTACCCGATGCTGGCACAGGCCGTCAGCATCAGGCAGAACACAATGGCGTTGAAGATGCGGAAGCTCCTGTTTTTGCGGACATGGGAGCAGAACTCCAGCACCAGGATGCACCAGCAGGTGGCGATCGTGAGCAGGTCGCAGAATGGGGAATACGCGTCCATCGTGGTCAGAGCAGGCACATTATCCCTCCGTTTACGTGGATCTTGCGGCCAATCCCTCGTCGGGCATCGGGGCCGGACGCCGGCGGATTCAGGCAGGCGGAACGCGCGGGCTGTCGGGCGTCAGTCCCCGATCTTTCAGGATTCTGTGAAGGCGGCGGGGCAGCGGAGGCCTGTGCTGAAGGGAAAAAACAG
>CAMVDI010000195.1 GCA_947166205.1 uncultured Clostridia bacterium | reverse complement strand
GCCGGAATGGACACAAAGGTGGGAACAAAGGTGCCGATGATGCTGCCGATGGTGTTGGCCGCCCCCAGGCGGCCGACGATGCGGGCGTTGTCCTCCAGGTTTTCCATGGTGAACTTGGCCAGGGAAGGCGTCACCGTCCCCAGCAGGAAGAGGGGGTACACGAAGATCACCATGCAGGCGGCGAAGGCCGCCCAGATGAGGTAGTTGGAGTTTACGGAGAAGATCAGCAGGGCTGAAATCCCGAGGATCACGTACTTGCCCACGGCGGGGATCAGGGCGATCCAGGCGGCGGCGATGAGAATCCGCCGGTACAGCCGGTCGGGGTTCGGGTCCCGGTCGGCGCTGCGGCCGCCGTAGATGTTCCCCAGGGCCATGGCGATCATGATGGTGCCGATGATGATGGTCCAGACAATCTGGGAGGAGGAGAAGTAGGGCGCCAGCAGACGGCTCGCCCCCAGCTCCACCGCCATCACCGACATGCCGGCGAAGAACTCCGTCAGGTACAGGTAAAACTTGTTTTTCAGAATCGGTCTCACGTCATATCACTCCAGGATGATCCGGCAGATCCGGTCCACGGTCTCCGGCTCCAGGCCGGCGTACATGGGCAGGGTCAGCACCCGATCGGCCACATGAGCCGCCACAGGGGTGCTCCCGGGGTTGAAGCCCGGGCGCCCTTCGTAGCAGCGGAAGGCGCTGGTCAGGGGATAGAAGTACTTCCGGGGTACAATCCCCTCCGCCTTGAGGCGGTTGAAGACCTGGTCCCGGGTCAACCGGAAGCCGTCGAAGACCACCGGGTAGTAGGCGTAGTTCGGCGTCACGTTCTCCTGGCGCCGGTTTATCTGCAGCCCCGGCACGCCGGAAAGGTGCAGGTCGTAGCGTTCCGTCGCCAGCCGCCTCTTTTCAATCTCCTCCTGCAGGTGGCGCAGGTTGCAGAGCCCCATGGCGGCGCAGAACTCGTTCATCTTGGCGTTTCCGCCCACATAGGGGACGTTCTCCTCGTCGTGGATGCCGAAGTTCTTCAGGTCGCAGAGGCGCCGGCGGGTCTCCCCGTCCCGGACGCTGACCGCGCCCCCCTCAATGGTGTGGAAGACCTTGGTGGCGTGGAAGCTGAACATGGCCGCGTCGCCGAAGCAGGCGGAGCTGACGCCGTTGCGGAAGACCCCGAAGCTGTGGGCCGCGTCGTAAATGACCGGGAGGTTGTGCTTTCTGGCGATGGTGCCGATCCGGTCCACATCACAGAGGTTCCCGTAGACGTGAACCGGAAGAATGGCGACGGTCCGTTCGGTAATGAGGGGTTCGAGCTTCTCCGGGTCCAGAGTGAAGGTCACGGGGTCGATGTCGCAGAACACCGGAGTGCAGCCGCAGCGCACGATGGCGTGGGTGGTGGAGGCGAAGGTGAAGGGCGTGGTGATGATCTCCCCCTTCAGGCCGAAGGCCTCGATCACGTTCTCCAGGGCCAGATGTCCGTTGGTGAACAGCACCAGCTCCTCGCAGCCCAGGAAGCTCTTCAGCTCCGCCTCCAGGCGCTGGTGTTTGGCGCCCATGTTGGTCAGCCAGTGGCTGTCCCAGATGTCCCGAATTTCGTCGCAGTACTCCTCAAAGGGGGGCATGGACGAGCGTGTCACATTGATCATGGTTTTCTCCTGTCGCTTTAGAGTTCCCGCAGCACCGCCGCGATGACGGCGTCCATCTCCTCCGCCCCGTAGCGCTGGTCGCAGGGCAGGGGCAGGATGTTCCGGGCCAGGTTCCGGGCGGTCTCTCCCGCCTCCGGGTCCCGGACCACGTTGGGCCAGAGAGTGGGAACGAAGATTTTCTGCCGGATCAGGGCCTGGCGGATCCGCTCGCCCTCCGGCAGCAGCAGCGGGTAGGCGTAGGCCCCCTCGACCGGGTGCACCGGCAGGACGTTGCGGGGGCCCAGGGCGGCGTGGAGACGCAGGAAGTTCTCCGTGCGCCGGCACCCCGCACTTTCCTCGTCCGCCGCCCGCAGCAGGTTTTCCGTCAGAGCGGACATGCGGCGGGGCGTCACGTCCAGCAGGTCGTTATTCTCCGAGGCCTCCCGGAAAAACTCCCCCGCCGGGCGTTCGAAGCGGCCCAGCACAAAGCCCATGCGCCCGTGGGACTCGTCCCGCTCCCGCTCCCGGCCCGGGGCGTCGGAGTACAGAAAGCCTCCGTCCGCCACCCCGAAAAACTTCCGGCAGGTGTAGAGCGTGTCGGTCCCCGGAAGGGGCGGGGCGAAGTAGGCCTGGGCGTTATCCACGATGAGCCGCGGAAAGCGGCTCTTGTAACCGGAAAGTTCCTCTTCCCGGATCTGGCCGTAGTAGTTGACGAGGTACAGCCATTCGTCCTCCCCGGGCCGGGGCTCCGCGGACGGACGCAGGTCCGGACCCACGGCGTAACGGCGCGTTTCCACGCCGTACCGGGCGCAGGTCTCCTCCACCACATCGCACAGAAGGTCCGGCAGCAGCAGCTTCCGGACGGGCCGCTGCTCGATCAGCCAGGCGAGGCAGGCTCGGCCGCTGGACAGGGCCAGCGCCTTTTCATGCAGAAGCGGGCCGCTGAAGCGCTCCAGCTCCAGATAGCCCCCGATCTCCCCATGCACGGGGCGTCACTTCCTCTCTGATGTTCTCCGGGCTCCCCCGGCCCTCCGCGGGCCGGGAAGCGGATTCCCTGCGGCGGCTCCGGCCTCAGCCGTCAACCTCCACCGCCACCCAGGCCTTCACATCCGCCATGCGGGCGTCCCGCTCTTCTTCCGTGGGCCAGTTCATCACCAGGGTCCCGATGGCCTTGCTGGCGCCGGAAAGGGCCTCCACCTCATCGCCGGGCCGGACCCAGAGGTCCTCCTCCCGTACATAGGGGCGGGCCGCCTCGGCCACCCGGAGGCCGCGAAAGCGTCCGGCGGTGTCCGCATGGAGAACCACGATG
>CAMVDI010000194.1 GCA_947166205.1 uncultured Clostridia bacterium | reverse complement strand
GGCACGACTTGCACCCGCCCGGAAAGCGCGCGTCCGGCCCCACGTACAGCGTGCTCGGGCCGGGGCCCAGCCCCTTCAGGCCGGGAATCTCCGCCGCCAGCGCCCGGAAGCGGGCCTCCGCCGCCAGCTCAATCTGGCTGAAAACCGCCAGGGCAATCTCCTGCTGCCGGCAGCCCAGGGGCTGGTCCTCCGGAAGGGCGGCAAAAAAAGTGAACCATTTCAGCGCGTCTTTTTTCGATATCTTCATGCCGGGCGCCGCCTCCGCTGTCGGATTCCGCCCTGCCTGGGCTCCCCCGGTCAGCGCGTCGCGGCCTGCTCCTTTCAATATGTTGCGATTTCATTAACTTTTATTGACTTTTTCTTTCTCCTCTGTTATAATTAAATGAACAGGGAGACCGCAGCCCTGAATTCTCCGATGAAGGTGCATCATGAAACGAATGCTTTCCGCGCTCTGCGCGCTTTCACTCTGCTGCTGCTTCTCCGGAGGTCTGGCCGATTCCTATCACAGGAACGACGAGGGCCTCTACGTGGACAGCAGCGGCAGCGTGATCGAGGATTATTGGGACGACGCCGCGGGGATCTATATCGTAAACGGCGTCGGATATACCATCCAGAATGAGGATTCCGGCTCTTCCTCTTCCTCCGGGTCCTCTTCCGCCTCCGGCGGCATGACGGTGTCCTCCTCCGACGGCTCGGAGGATCCCGTGGCCGGGCTTCCGAAAAACCCGGACGGCAGCGTCACCGTCACCTCGGGCCAGATCTCCGCGCCGGATCCCGCCGACGGCGGCGGCGCCCATCTGACCCAGGAGGAATGGGCCGCCCGGTGGGCGAAGTACGCCGCGAAGAACGGAACTTCCACCGAGACGGTCTACATGGACGAGAACGGGCACTTCTGGCCCGTAACCCTCAAGACGCTGGGCCTGGCCGCCAGCACGATCCTGCTGGACGGGGAAGAGCTCATCGTGCCCACCTGCACCCTCCTCTGGGAGACGGAGGCGCCGGTGGAGCAGGTGCTGGCCGTGGTCACTCCCACGAAGCAGACCTACATCTCCATCCGGGCGAAGAGCAGCAAGAGCTCCTTCAAGATGGGCGAGAGTCCCAAGCGCAAGGTGGTCCGGGTGATCCGGGTCGGAAAGACCTGGTCCTTCATCGATGACGAGGGCGTCCGGGGCTATGTGCTGACCTCCGGGCTCACCTTCTATGACAACGCGCCCCGGCGGTATGCCTCCGCCATCGTGACCGTCAAGGGGAAGACCCCCAGCGGAAACTATGTCCACTTCCGCACCGCGCCCACCACCAAGGCCATGCAGTCCAGGGTCGAGTATCCGGTGGGTACGAAAATCGCCGTCCTCGCCCAGGAGGAGGACTGGTATGAGGTGGATATCGCCGGATATCACGCCTACATGCATTCGAAGTTTGTAACCCTGCAGGAGCCCCTGCTGACGGCGGATATGTCGGATATCTCCGCGGAAGCGGAGCCCGGCCTGGCGCAGATGGAGCCCTGAGCCAAACGTTTTTCCGGACCCGGAGCCCGAAAGGGTTCCGGGTTTTTGCGTGCCGCCCGGCCGTTCTTCCCCGGCGCCCGGCCTGAGGCGTGTTTCTACTCCTCCTCGTCGATCACGATCGGAATCAGGTTCTCAAAAAGATCCCCGTGCTCCGTGTCCGGCCCCACCAGGCTGCGGTACAGGCCGAAGCGGCGGCAGTCGCAGGGGCCGGTATCCTCCACCGCGTATTCCGTATGCTGCTGGGAGATATGGCAGGCAAAGGCGTCCTGGGCCACCTCCAGGGCGGTTCTTCCGCCGAATTCATCCAGCGGAATCCGCCAGTCAAAGACGGTCTCGTTTTCCGGATACAGGTGGACATAGCACTTCGGCACTTTCCAGATTCCGTACTGGGCGGCGGATTCCCGGTACATCGACGGATCGGCCGCCAGATCCAGCGCCTGGATCACCGCGTCCGCGCAGACCCGGTGCGCGCCGTGCCCGTATTCTCCGTTGATGTCGTGGGTGATGATCACGTCCGGCCGGAATCTTCTCACCCACCCGGTCACCAGCTTCTGCACGGCGTAGCGGTCCCATTTGGTATACTGATCCCGCAGGGAAAGGGAGTAGACATCCCGGAAATAGCCGAAAACCGGATAGTTTTTCACTCCGCAGGTCCACAGCCCGTCCAGCTCCTCCAGCCGCCTGCGCGGCAGCGTCGGCACCATGATGCAGACCTGAACCTTTTTCTCCTGAACCCCGGCGTAGTAGGGCAGCACGCCGCCGAACCAGAGGAGCTCGTCGTCCGGATGCCCGGCCACCAGCATCAGATCGGCCTTCTTCGCGGGGTCTTCCCAGACCTGAACCTCCGGGGGCAGCTTCCCCCGGCTGTAGACGTGAAACTCCGCCAGGGGAATGGGCGTGGATTTTTTCGCTCCCTTCGGGTTGGCCGCCCGGAACTCCCTCGTTCCCGGGGGAAGGGGCAGATAATCCGACAGGAACCCGCCCCCGGAGCAGCAGTATTCCTGCCATTCCCCCGCCGCGTCCCGGATCTGAAGGGCGATGGCGTGGGGATGGTCATACCATTGAAACCAGACGCCGCCGGCCTCCTCCCCCTCCGGCACGGTGACGGTGACGGTCGCCTTCGGCCCGGCGATGGAGTTCCAGTACGTCTGGTAGTCCCGGTCCAGCGCTTTTTCGAATTCCTTCCGTTTGCATCCCGGCTCGATGACGCATTCCCAGGTGATCTCCCGGGCCATTTCCTCCCCGGAGGCTTCCGCGGCAGAGCCGGAGCCGGCCAGGAAGGCCATCAGGGTCATCAGCAACAGGCAAATGACCGCGCCGCCTCGCGGCGCGGTCCCCCCGGGGCGGTTTTCCCGCCGCCCCGCATGCCGGGTTTCGCGTTTTATTCCTGATCTTTTCTCTTCCATCCCCGCAGAACCTTTCTGACCTT
>CAMVDI010000193.1 GCA_947166205.1 uncultured Clostridia bacterium | reverse complement strand
GCCGTTGAGCTGACCCAGAAAGCCTTCGACCTGGCGGACAGGTACCGCAACCCCGTTCTGGTCATGGGCGACGGACTCATCGGCCAGATGATGGAGCCTGTGGAAATGCCGGATTATCAGAAGCCGGCGGACCTGCCTCCCAAGACCTGGGCAGCCACGGGATGGACGCCCTCCTCCGACCGGGAGCGGGCCATCATCAACTCCCTGTACATCGATCCCGCCGTGCTGGAGAAGCATGTGAACCACCTGTACGAGAAGTACGCCGTCATGGAGCAGACCGAATGCCGCTGGCAGGAGGAAATGACCGAGGACGCGGAGTATGTGATCGTCGCTTACGGAACCACGGCCCGCATCGCCCGTTCCGCCATGCGGAAGCTGCGGGATGAGGGCATCAAGGCCGGGCTGATCCGGCCCATTACCCTCTGGCCGTTCCCCTCCGCGCCGATCGCGAAGGCCGCGGAGAAGGCGAAGGCCTTCCTGACGGTGGAAATGAGCATGGGCCAGATGGTCGACGACGTGCGCCTGGCCGTGGAAGGGAAGAAGCCCGTGCATTTCTTCGGCCGGACCGGCGGCATCGTGCCCACTGTCCGGGAGATCATCACCCAGGTGGAAAATCTGGCAAAGGAGGGGAAGTAAGATGGCGGTCGTATACGAGAAGACAAAGATCCTGACGGATACTCCCCTGCATTACTGCCCCGGCTGCACCCACGGCATCATTCACCGCCTGGTGGCGGAGGCGATTGACGAGCTGGGCATCCAGGGGAAGACCATCGGCATCGCTCCGGTGGGCTGCGCCGTGTTCGCCTACAACTATTTCAACACCGACATGATGGAAGCCGCCCACGGGCGCGCTCCCGCGGTGGCCACCGGATGCAAGCGCGTGAATCCGGACAACATCGTCTTCACCTATCAGGGAGACGGCGACCTGGCCTCCATCGGCGCGGCGGAGATCACCCATGCCGCCACCCGGGGAGAGAACATCACTGTGATTTTTGTCAACAACGCGATTTACGGCATGACCGGCGGCCAGATGGCACCCACCACCCTGCCCGGCCAGGTGACCACCACGTCCCCCTACGGCAGGGATCCCGCCCTGTGCGGCTATCCGGTCCGGGTGAGCGAGATGCTGGCCACGCTGGACGGCCCCGCCTTTATCGCCCGCTGCTCCGTCCACGATGTGAAACACATCATGGATACGAAGAAATGCATCAAAAAGGCCTTTGAGACCCAGATCGCGAAGAAGGGCTTCTCCATGGTCGAGGTACTTTCCTCCTGCCCGACCAACTGGGGCATGACGCCCCGGGAGGCGCTGGACTGGCTGGAAGCCAATATGATTCCCCACTATCCGCTGGGCGTGAAGAAGGAGGTTGAATGATCCCATGGAAGCTCAATTCCTGATTGCCGGCTTCGGCGGACAGGGCGTCCTGCTGATCGGCCAGCTGCTGGCCAAGGCGGCCATGCATGAGGGCATGAATGTTTCCTGGATGCCCTCCTACGGTCCCGAGATGCGCGGGGGCGAAGCCAACTGCGCCGTCGTCATCTCCGACGAACCCATCGGATCCCCGCTGGTGACGGAGATTCCCATCGCGGTGATCATGAACAAGCCCAGCATGATCAAGTTCACCCCCGCCATGGAAAAGGGCGGCGTCATGCTGTACAACTCCTCCCTGATCGACATCACGCCGGACCGGGACGATATCACGGCCATTCCCGTGGACTGCAACGGCATCGCCGAGCAGCTGGGGAACTCCCGGGTGGCCAACATGGTCATGCTGGGCGCGATCCTGAAGAAAACCGGCGTCGTCTCCATCGACTCCGCCATGGAAGCGCTGAAGCAGACCTTCGGGCCCAGGAAGGAGCATCTTCTGCCGATCAACCGGCAGGCGATGGAAATGGGCGCTGCCTGCGTCGGATAACAGTTTCTCCCCGGAAAGCATCCGGGGAGTTTTTTTGCGGCGAAAGAGCGCTGCCTGCGTCGGATAACAGTATCTCCCCGGAAAGCATCCGGGGAGTTTTTTTTCGGCGAAAGGGATGGGCCCGGGCCGGAGGCGGATCTCCCAGGATCAAATCCGGGGAGATTTTTGACTGAAACAGGGCCTCCGGGGGAGCCCGGAGAGGCTTTCAAAGAAGTGAGAAATCCTTTCGCAATAGTTGAGCAAAAACAGAGCAAAATCCGAGAAGATGTCACCTTTCTTGCCATTTTGAGATTCGCTTTCCCTTGCTAAAATTTTTCCCAGAAGGCACGGGAAGTGCCAAAAAACACAAGGAGGAACTGACCATGAAAAAGATGCTGGCAATGCTGTTGGCTGCGGTGATGTTGATTTCACTGCTTCCTGCCGCCATGGCGGACTCTGCCGCCAAGGAGCCGATCACGCTGACCGTGTTCCGCGGCGATCCGGGTGATCAGCCTGCGGAGGACAACAAAATCTACAAAATGATCGAGGAAGAATTCGGAGTCAAGTTCGAATTTGAGTTCCTGGCGGGCGACCTGGACGAGAAACTGGGCCTGATGATCGCCGGACAGGACTATCCGGATCTGTTCGACGGCGGCAACAGCGCCGACCTGATCATCTCCAACGGCGCTCTGATCAACCTGCTGGACTACATCTCTCCCGAGAAGACTCCCCGGCTGTGGGCGCACATCGAGCCCCAGAAGGCCCGCCTGATCGAGAAGGACGCTGACGGCAACGACGTGCTGTACATCATCCCGAACTACGGCCTGACCGACGGCGACCAGATCGTCAACGAAGTCAACGGCCCCGCCTTCTTCATCCAGAAGCAGGTTCTGGCCTGGGACAACTATCCCCAGATCAAGACCCTGAATCAGTACTTCGACCTGATCGAGCGGTTCATCGCCGCGAATCCCACGGATGCCAACGGCACTCCCTACATCGGATTTGACATCCTGTGCGAAGACTGGCGTCATTTCTGCCTGATCAACCCCGTGCAGCACCTGATGG
>CAMVDI010000192.1 GCA_947166205.1 uncultured Clostridia bacterium | reverse complement strand
GCCGCCCACCATGTACCGGATGCTGATCAAGCAGGATCTGAGCAAATACGACCTGTCCTCGGTCACCCACGCCTCCAGCGCCGGAGAGGCGCTGAACCCGGAGGTATACCGCCAGCTGGAGAAGCAGACGGGACTGCAGGTCATGGAGGGCTTCGGCCAGAGCGAGAGCACCATGATCATCGGCAACCTGGCCGGAGCGGACCACAAGCTGGGCTCCATGGGCAAGGTGACGCCGATCTACCGGGTTTCGCTGCTGGATCCGGACGGGAAACCCGTTCCCACCGGTACGCCGGGCGAGATCTGCATCGACATCTCCGAGGGCATCCCGATCGGCCTTTTCCGCGGCTATTACCGGGACGAGGAAAAGACCCGGGAGGTCATGCACGACGGATGGTACCATACCGGGGACGTGGCCTGGCAGGATGAGGACGGCTTCTTCTGGTACGTGGGCCGCGCGGACGACGTGATCAAGTCCAGCGGATACCGGATCGGGCCCTTCGAGATCGAGAGCGTCATCATGGAGCTTCCCTATGTGCTGGAATGCGGCGTCAGCGCCGCGCCGGACGAGGTCCGGGGCCAGGTGGTCAAGGCCAGCATCGTGCTGACCCCTGGCACGGAAGGCACGGAGGAACTGAAGAAGGAAATCCAGAACTATGTGAAGCAGCATACAGCGCCCTACAAGTATCCCCGGATCGTCGTGTTCCGGGATGAGCTGCCCAAGACCGTCAGCGGCAAGATCCAGCGGGCGCTGCTGTGAGGATAGGGGAGTCAGGATAAAGGAGCGGAACGTGATCAATTCCACGCTGTGCTATCTGGAGCGGGATGGCGCTTCCGGCGAAAAGGAAGTGCTGCTCCTGCACCGGATCAAAAAGAAGAACGACCTGAACCACGACAAGTGGATCGGCATCGGGGGCAAGTTTGAGGAAGGGGAGAGCCCGGAGGACTGCCTGAGGCGGGAAACCCGGGAGGAGACGGGGCTGACGCTGACCTCCTGGCGGTACCGGGGGATCGTTACCTTTGTGACTACCGACAGCCCGGAGACGGAATATATGCACCTTTTCACCGCGGACGGGTTTACGGGGGAACCGGGGGAATGCGACGAGGGCGTTCTGGAATGGGTGCCCCGGAGCCGGATGCGGAGCCTTCCCGCCTGGGAGGGGGACCGGATCTTCCTGGACCTGCTGGAGCGGGACGCGCCGTTCTTTTCCCTGAAGCTGCGGTACGAGGGAGACCGGCTGGCGGAAGCCGCGCTGGACGGAAAGCGGATCCTGTAACCGGAGGAAGTAATAAGAACCGGAACAGTGAACCGGAACCGGAATCTGAAAACAGATTCATATCCGGAACCGCATACAGCATCTGAAACAGAAGATCATCCGCGGAATGCGGAAAGGAGAAAAGCACATGACGGTCATTACACTGAACACGGAACGGAGCAGGGGCACCATCAGCCGGTATATCTACGGCCATTTTTCCGAGCATCTGGGGCGGTGCATCTATCAGGGCCTTTATGTGGGCGAGGACAGCCCGATTCCCAATGTGCGCGGCATCCGGACGGACGCGGTTCAGGCGCTGAAGAAGATCGGCGTTCCTGTGCTGCGCTGGCCGGGCGGCTGCTTCGCGGATGAGTATCACTGGCGGGACGGCATCGGCCCGAAGGAGAGCCGCAAGCGCATGGTCAATACCAACTGGGGCGGCGTGGTGGAGGACAATTCCTTCGGCACCCACGAATTCCTGGATCTGTGCGCTCAGGTGGGCTGCGAGCCCTATTTCAGCGCCAACGTGGGCAGCGGCACGGTGCAGGAGATGGCGGAGTGGGTGGAATACGTCAACTCCGACGGGGACTCCACCACGGTGCGGACCCGGCGGGCCAACGGCCGGGAGGAGGCCTGGGGCGTCCGGTTCTGGGGCATCGGCAATGAGAGCTGGGGCTGCGGCGGAAACATGCGGGCGGAATACTACGCGGATGTGTACCGCAGGTATCAGACCTACTGCCGGACCTACGGAAAGCATAAGCCGTACCGGATCGCCAGCGGGTCCAGCGGGACGGACTACCACTGGACCGAGGTGCTCATGCGGGAGGCCGGAAACCTGATGGACGGCCTGTCCGTGCACTACTATACGCTCTGCGGGGATACCTGGGAGAAGAAGGGAAGCGCCACGGAGTTTACCCCGGAGGAGTATTACAAGACTCTGGTGCGGGCGGAGCGGATCGATGAGATCATCGCCCATCACGACGCGATCATGTCCCGGTACGACCCGGAGAAGCGGGTGGGGCTGATCGTGGATGAGTGGGGAACCTGGTTCGACGTGGAGCCGGGAACCAACCCGGGATTCCTCTATCAGCAGAACACCATGCGGGACGCCCTGGTGGCGGCGGTGTCCCTGAACATCTTCAACCGGCACTGCGACCGGGTCGCCATGGCCAACATCGCCCAGACGGTGAATGTGCTGCAGGCGGTCCTGCTCACCGAGGGGGACCGGATGGTGCTGACGCCCACCTACCACGTTTTCGACCTGTACCGGGCGCATCAGGACGGCCGGGAGGTGGACTGCTTCACGCAGACCGGAAGGACGGGCACGGAGCAGTGGGCGCCGGAGCGGGTGTCCGCTTCCGCCTCCGAAAAGAACGGCGTGTACACCGTGACCGCCGCGAACCTGGACGCGGAGTGGCCGGAGGAGATCCTGCTGACCGGCGTGCCTGCGGGCCGGGCCCGGGCCCGGGTGCTCAGCGGCGAGATTCACACCCGGAACGATTTTGAATCCTCCCCGGCGGTGATCCGGGAGCTGGAGGTCCGGACGGAGGCGACCGGGGATCTGACGCTGACGCTGCCCGCCTGCGCCGTGGCGGAGATCACGGTCGGATGAACGGAAGCTATCCGCCCGGAAAGCCCTGCCTGCGCTGCCTGCTGCGGGACATGGCCGACGCCGCGGACCTGCGGGAAATCCTGCGGGAGCTGATCGGCAGGATCCCGGAGGAGGACC
>CAMVDI010000191.1 GCA_947166205.1 uncultured Clostridia bacterium | reverse complement strand
TTACCGGGTGGAAACCGCCGGGGTCTGGCATGCCGTGGAGTACCCGAAGGGAACGGAAGAGATCGGCGTGCCGGTGTGCGAATTCCGCAACAACGCGACCTGGGCGCTGGTGAAGGTGGCGGAGTCGGAGGAAAGCTTCGGCATCCTGCTGCGGGACACCTACGGGAAAGGGCAGATGCTGACGCTGGCCGTGCCGGACAACTTCCCCGACCTGCATAAGCTGCCCGGCAGGGCGCTGACCCGGATCCGCCGGGAGTTCCCGGCGGGCGGGGTCTACCTGGAGAGCCGGGCGGGGATCAGCCTCTTCCCATATGACAATGACACGTTTATCATCTATCCCTATTCCACCAGCCAGGCGCAGCCGGCTTCCATCCTGATCCATGTGACGGGAGACGCGGAAGCGCTGGAACTGCCGCTGAGGAAACACCCTGTGATCGGGGAAACGATCCGGATCGAGCCGCTGTACCGGAAGAACGGGGAGACGGTATTCGAGGGCCGTACGGAACCGGGCCGGTACGAACTGTGCCGGATTATCGGCCTGAAGAAGAAAAAGAACGATTTGACCCGGACGGTGCCGCGGATGTAAACAGGCAGAAAAAACCGGGAAGAGCGGAGGCTCTTCCCGGTGCGTTTTTGTACTGCCTTACAGCGCTTTGCGGATCAGCGCGAGCAGTTCGCCGTAGGTTTCACAGGCAGGATACTGCGGATAATCCTTCTTGATCTGTTCCGTGGAACGGAAGAGGAAACCGGCCTTGCTGGCCTGGATCATGCCCAGGTCGTTAAAGCTGTCGCCGGCGGCGATGGTCTCAAAGCCGACGCTCTGCAGCGCCTTCACGGTGGACAGCTTGCTCTTTTCCACCCGGATGCGGTATCCGGTGATCATGCCGTCCGCGCCGACTTCCAGCTCGTTGCAGAAAATGGTCGGCCAGCCCAGCTTCTTCATCAGGGGAGAAGCGAACTGGGTAAAGGTATCGGAGAGGATGATCGCCTGGGTCTCGCTGCGCAGGGTGTCCAGGAATTCTTTCGCGCCGGGCATCGGATCGATGGTGGCGATGGTCGCCTGGATATCCTTCAGGCCCAGGCCGTGCTCCCGCAGAATGCCCAGCCGCCATTTCATGAGCTTGTCGTAATCCGGCTCGTCCCGGGTGGTACGCTTCAGCTCGGGGATTCCGCTCGCCTGGGAGAAGGCGATCCAGATTTCAGGAACCAGGACGCCTTCCAGGTCCAAACAAACAATGTTCATACCGTTTCAACCTCAGACGGGCGTAAAGGCGTCCTTGCCCAGTCCGCAGATGGGGCAGACCCAGTCTTCCGGGATGTCTTCCCAGGCCGTGCCGGGTTCGATACCGCCTTCGGGATCGCCGATTTCAGGATCATAGATATAGCCGCAGGGACATTCGTACTTCATGATGCATTCTTCCTTTCTGTTTTTCAGCGGAAACGGCTGTTTCCTTTCTGTGTTCATGATAAACAATGCGGCAGGTTTCGTCAAGCGCCGAAATGGACAAAGGCAGGGAATACTGATATACTTCGGGCTGTAGACAAACCTGAAAATCTTCGCTTCATCCGCAAGGACACCGGGGATATCCGGAATGGCGCAAAGGAGGGAAACAGCCGTGGCGGACAGCCTGACCGTCGGACTGGCGGCCCATGTGGACGCGGGCAAGACCACCCTGTCCGAAGCCATGCTGTTTCTCAGCGGAACGGTGAGAAAACAGGGGCGGGTGGACCACGGGGACGCGTTCCTGGATACCGAGCAGATGGAGAAGGAGCGCGGGATTACCATTTTCTCCAAGGAAGCCAGGCTGGCCTGGAACAAAACGGAACTGACGCTGGTGGATACCCCCGGGCATACGGATTTTGCCGGGGAAACGGAGCGGGCTATCAGCGTGATGGACGCCGCGGTGCTGGTCATCAGCGCGACCGAGGGCATCCAGTCCCATACCCGCACGCTGTGGAAACTGCTGGAGCGCAGCGGGGTCCCGGTGATCCTGTTCGTCAATAAGACAGACCGATATGAGGGAGAACGGAAGGAACTGATCAGCGCCCTCGGCGCGCTGTCCGACCGGATTGTGGATTTTTCGGACGACCCGGCGGAAGGGATCGCCATGTGCGACGAAACCTGCCTGGACCTGTATCTGCGGGAGGGAAGCATTCCGGAAAAACGGATCCGCGCGCTGGTGCGGGAACGCCGGCTGTTTCCGTGCTTTTTCGGCGCGGCACTCCGGAACGAGGGGGTTGAACCTCTGCTGGACTTCCTCGCGGATTTCGCGCGGGAGCGGACATACCCGAAGGAGTTCGGCGCACGGGTGTACAAGATCGCGCGGGATCCCCAGGGAAACCGCCTGACTTTCCTGAAGGTGACGGGCGGTGAACTGAAAGCACGGGACCAGATGAGCGGCGGGGAAGGGGAAAGCGCCTGGACGGAGAAGATTGCCGAAATCCGGCAGTATTCCGGCGCACGCTATATATCTGTTTCGCGGGCGGCGGCCGGGGAACTGTGCTGCGTGACCGGGCTGACCCGGGTACTGCCCGGTGACGGACTGGGCACGGAACGCCGCGCGGGGGAACAGACCCTGCGCCCCTGCTATGCCTGCCGGGTGATTCCCGGGCCGGGAGAAGACCTGCACCGGGTACTGGACTGCCTGACGGCGCTGACGGAGGAAGAACCGCTGATCCAGACAGAATTTGTGGAAGCGCGCCGGGAAATCCGGATCCACTCCATGGGGGACGTGTACCTGGAAGTGCTGCGCAGGCAGATGAAGGATCGGTTCGGCGTGGAGATCTCTTTCGGGGAGACCAGCGTGCTGTACCGGGAAACCATTGCAGAGCCGGTGGAGGGTGTGGGCCATTACGAGCCGCTGCGGCATTACGCGGAGGTTCACCTGTGGCTGGAGCCGCTTCCGCCCGGCAGCGGCATGGTTTTTGACACGGATGTGTCCACGGACGATCTGGCGCTGAACTGGCAGCGGCTGATCCTGACC
>CAMVDI010000190.1 GCA_947166205.1 uncultured Clostridia bacterium | reverse complement strand
CCAGCGGACCCTGGAGGAAGTCGGCAAGGAATTCAACGTCACCCGTGAGCGTATCCGCCAGATCGAGGCGAAAGCCCTCCGGAAACTCCGCCATCCCTCCCGCAGCAAGAAGCTGCGCGATTACCTCGACTGAGCCATGCAGCGAATGATTACGCTCGACGCCCGGCTGTCCCTCGCATACGATCTTTACGATCCCTGCGACCTGGCCGCGGACATCGGCACAGACCACGCCCACTTACCGGCCGCGCTCCTGCAGCGCGGCCGCTGTCGGCATATGATCCTGACAGACCTGAGCGAAAGCGCGCTGCGCAACGCCCGGGACGAGATGATCCGCCTCCGCCTGACGGACCGCGTCAGCCTGCGCCTGGGCGACGGGCTTGAGCCGCTGGAGGAGCCCTGCGGCGTCATCTCCGTTACCGGCATGGGCGGCCGCACGGTCCGGGACATCCTGCTCTCCGGCCGGGAAAAGCTCCGCGGCGCCGCACTGATCCTGTCCGCGCACACGGATCTGCCGCTGATCCGGGAGGCATTAAACCTCATCGGCTATTACCCGGACCGGGAGGAACCCTGCTTCTGCGCCGGCCGGTATTACCTGGTGCTCCGGGCCCGCCCGGATGAAAAAAAGCTGTCTTCCCGGGAGATCCGGCTGGGCGGGCCGCTGTTTGCCTCCGCGTCGGATCAGCTTATTCCCTACCTGACCCGCCGCCGGGACGTCCTCAGTGACAAGCTCAGGGGCCTCCTCACTGCAGAGAACCAGGATGAATCGCTCATTGCTGAAGTACGCGACGATATTGCCTTTTACAATGAGCATATCAACAACCTGTAATTATGAATTGTTGCGGAAGCATCCGTGCTTCAGCACGACTAATGCTTCCCACATTACAGCCGTCCAAATCTTTGATTTGGGTAACGGCGATCATGAAATTATGAATTAACCTGAAAGGAGCCTGCCCATGACCGTACAGCAGATCTTTGACCTGATCGACCGCTTCGCCCCCTTTGAGACCCAGTCCGAGGACGACAACTCCGGTTTCCTGGTGGGCTCCGCTTCCCAGGATGTCACCGCCGCCCTGTTCGCGCTGGACGTGACCGAAAAAGTGATCGACGAGGCCGTTTCCCTCGGCGCGCAGCTGATCGTGACCCATCACCCACTGATGTTCAGCCCCGTCCATTCCCTGACGGATACGGATTACGAAGGCCGGCTGATCCGCCAGCTGACCCGGGAGAACATCAGCCTGATCGCCGCCCATACAAACCTGGACCAGGCTCCCGGCGGCGTGAACGATACCCTGGCGGAGCGCTGCGGCCTGGCGGAGATCTCCGGCAGCGATTACTTCCGCTGCGGCCTGCTGCCTGAACCGCTCACCGCCTGGGCATACGCGGACAGGCTGAAAGAGCTCCTGCGGACGGACGTGCGGATCATGGGTCCCGGAGACGCGGTGATCCGCAAAGTCGGCCTTTCCAGCGGCGGCGGAAGCCCCATGTGGGAGCGGGCGGCCGAAACGGGCTGCGACGCGTTCATCAGCGGCGAGATCAAGCACCACCTGGCCCTGGCCATGGCGGACCGCGGCATCGTCGGGTTCGAGTGCGGCCATTTCGCCACCGAGGAGCCGGGCATCCGGGCGCTTGCTTTCGCTTTACAAAAGCAGCTCAATCAAGTAGAATGTAATCTGCGGATTTATGTGTCGGGTGTATCCGCCTATTCCTTTCCCCGGCAACCGTGACAGGCGGTGAACCTGTCAGAAGGAGGCTCCTTTATGGAAAAGTTTGAAGCCTTATGGGCATACCAGGAAGAAGACATGAAAGCGGACGCCATCGCCGCGGCGATCAAGCGCTCCCCCACCAGGCAGAAGCTCGAGAAAGCCCGTGACTTTATCCTGGACCGCCAGAAGCAGTATAAGCAGATTGAAGAAGACGTCGGCGCCATGGTGGACCGCAAGGATATCATCGCCCAGGCCGTCGAACGTTCCCGTGAACAGCTGAAGGCACTGCAGAGCCGGTACGAAGCCAATCCGCCCCAGACGGCGGAAGAAGTCAAGTCCCTGCTGTCCGAGGTCAGCCGCTGCCGCGATACCATCCGCCAGTACGAAGCGGAAATCAGCCGCATCGTGAAAGAGACCGACGCCAACGACAAGCTTTCCCGCAGCGTCCGCCTCGAGGCCGCCAACGCGAAGAAAACCTTCGACCAGCTGAAGGCCGATTATGAAGAGGAATCCAAAAGCAAAAAGGGCGAGCTGGAAGCCCAGCGCGCCAAAGCCAAGGAGCTGATGGACCAGGTCGATCCGAAACTGCTGGAGGAATACGAGACGATCAAAAAGCACATCTCTCCCCCGGTGGCCCGCCTGGCCCACGGCCAGTGCTCCGGCTGCAACACGTCCCTGCCTTCGGCGATCCTTTCCAGGATCAAGGGCGGCGGCCTTGTGGAATGCGAAACCTGCGGCCGGATGATCATCCAGTAACCCGCAGACAAAACCAAACCCCCGGACAATCGTCCGGGGGTTTTGATGTTCGCTCTTTCAGTTTTCAATGGCAAAATTCTCAGCGCAGCCGATGAACGCGTCCTCGGCGACGGTCACGCTGTCCCCGCCGGGAATCACCGATCGGCTGAGCGCCGTGCAGCCGAAAAACGCCTGTTTGCCAATGGTCTCCAGCTTCGACCCGAAAACAACTTCAGGAATTTTCGCGCTCATGGCAAACGCGAAATTGTCGACGGTGACGAGCGATTCGGGAAGCTGTATGTTTTCCAGCTCCGGACATCCGCCAAAGGAGCAGAAACCGATATAGGTTGTTCCCTCACAGATTTTGACGCTCTTCAGGTTCGGGCAGTGCGCGAAGGCGTTGTTGCCGATCATGGTGACGGAACCGGGAATCTCGATATTCACGAGAAGCGGATTGCTGTCGCACATACCGTTTTCGATCAAAACCACGGGGATTCCCTCGATCTCCGCCGGGAAGGCCACGTTGCCGCCCACGTCTTCCTCATAGCCCTCGTA
>CAMVDI010000189.1 GCA_947166205.1 uncultured Clostridia bacterium | reverse complement strand
CTGGGAACCATGACCGCGGTCACCGCCCGGCCTACAAGCACCGTGCCGGGAGAGGTCATCCGGAAGCTGCATTCCCAGTTGTTCCGGTATCCCCGGTCCCACAGCGGAGCCCAGGCTTCCTCAAAGGTGATGCCGCGCATCCGCCGGAGAATGTCCTGGCTGACCATGGGCCGCCCGTCCGGCAGCCGCTCCCCGGTCCATTCGGGAGTCAGCCGGATAATGGTTTCCCTGTCGTTGAAAAACATGCTGTCCTCCTTTATTTATGAATAAATTGCAGGAAAGCGCCATGGGTCCCGGCCGTCCCGGCAGGGCCCGGGACTACTTGAGCATCTGGCCGCAGTCGATCCGGATGCAGTCGCCGGTCAGGGCGGCGCCGGCCTCGGAGCACAGATACCGGACCGCCGCGCCGACCTCCTCCGGGATCACCAGCCGGTCCGGGTTCTTCATGTCCGGATTGATGGTTTCCCGGGGTCTGGTGCTCATGAAGGGGGGTCTTCCCGTCTTGAACTCGATCCTGCACCCTCCCAGCTGCAGGCTGTTCACGGGAATTCCCTCCGCCTGCAGCTCCAGGGCGGCCTCCCGGGTCAGCATTTTGACCGCGCCCTTGGTCATGGCGTAACCTGCGTCAAAGCAGGTGGGCCGTTTCCCGTGAACGCTGCCGATATTGATGATCCTCGGCATGGGGCTTTTCCGAAGCCAGGGCAGCGAGCCGCGGATCATGCGCCAGTAGCCCAGAAAGTTCAGATCCCACAGCTGCCGCAGACTTTCCTCGGTATACTGATCCACGAAGCGGTTGCGCTGCAGCGCCGCGTTATTGACCAGCACATCCAGCCGCCCGTATCGGTCCGTGGTTTCCCGGATCAGCTTTTCAGCTCCCTCCGGAGTGGATACATCCGCCTGGCAGAGGAAAGCCTCCCCGCCCTCCGCCAGAACCTGAGCCAGGGTTTTCTCCGCCATGGCCGGGTTTGAGTTGCAGTTGATGACGCACCTCATCCCCGTCCTGCACAGAAAACGGACGATCCCCGCGCCCACCCCCTTCCCGCTGCCGGTCACCAGGGCCACCCGGTCCTCATGGGCCGGATCCGGCCAGGGCATGGTTTCATGGGGAAAGGGCGCGAATTCCTTGGGCGCCACAGCCGTGTCGGCTCTCCGGCCGTAATACATGGTCATGCCGCCGTCCGCCCGCAGATCGCTGCCGGACAGGATGGCGGCCTCCTCCGTCAGCAGGAAGGATACAAGGCCGCAAAGGCTTTCGCTTCCCGGGGTTATTCCCGTGGGATAGCGCTGATCCGTCCCATAATAGAAGGGAGTAATGTCGCTCCTCAGATCCGGATCCCCTCTCATGGGACCCCGCTGGATAAAAAAGCTCCGAACGCCCCGGGTACCCGCGTCCTGATTCACTTCCCTGCTGAGCATCTGTACGGCGCCGCAGCCTCCGCTGAAGAGAAAGCCGTACCCCAGAGGCTTCTCAGCGTGGACGCTGTTCAGATAGATCAGGCTCCCGCCCCCGTTTTTTTCCAGGAGCTCGCTGAAAACCCGGGTCACGCACCAGGCGGCCAGGGGGCCCTCATCCCGGGCCCGGGCGGCGCTTTCCTCGTCCGCCTCCTCCAGGGAACGCTGAAAGAGGGGCGGGGCCGGGTGAATCACGCCGGCCAGGGGTCCCGGAAGCCCGGCGGCAAAGGCCCGTACCTCCTCTTCCTTCCACAGGCGGCAGCCATCCGGCGGCGTCAGCACCTTCATCCCGTTTTCTCCCAGATATTCCGCCAGATCCCGGGCGATCTGTGTACGGACATCGGTCATGACTGCGTATTTCATCCTATTCATCAGCTCCATAAACGGTCGTGGGAATATACGTTGTCCCACCGGCTGGTTTCCGGCCACAGCTCCGGATAATCCGGGTGCAGATGTTCCCGGATCACCTCGTCGTTGTAATCGTCAATCCCCAGGCCGGGCCGGTCCGGCACCTCGATAAATCCGTCCTTCACCAGCGGTTTGTCCGTCCCGAGAACGATGTCGTTCCACCAGGGCACGTCCACGGAGTGGTTTTCCAGCACATAGAAGTTCTCCGTCGCCGCGGCGGAATGGACGCAGGCCAGTGCGGAAACCGGCGTTTCCGCCATATGCATCGCCATGGCGACGCCGTAACGCTGGGCCAGATCGCCGATCTTCTTGTTCTCAAGGATGCCGCCGGAGGACAGGATGTCGGGATGAATGACCGAAACGCCCCGGGCCTTCAGCAGGGGTTCAAAGCCCTCCGTCAGATAAATATCCTCTCCGGTGCAGATGGGAACGGTCGTGCTCTGGCTCAGCCGCACATACTGGTCCGTATACTGCCAGGGAATCATGTCTTCCGCCCAGGCGATATTGTATTTCTCGAGCCTGCGGCACAGCCGGATGCAGTCCTCGACGCAGATATGGCCGAAATGGTCAATGGCCAGGGGCACATCGTATCCGATCACGCCGCGGACCTCGGAAACATACTGCTCCAGCACATCCAGTCCCTTTTCCGTCACGTGGATACCCGTAAAGGGGTGAGGCACATTGAAGAAATCGTACGCCCGGTTGAAGGCCTTGCGGTCGCCTTCCTTCACGCCGTGCCCGCCGGCCCAGGCCAGGCCCTCGTTCCGGTTCATTTCCTCCATGAGCCCCAGCGGCGCGCAGACGGTGCCGGGAACATCCCGGAGAATGCCCAGTCCCAGATCCATCTTCAGGAAGGTAAAGCCCTTGTCCATTCTGGCCCTCAGGGCCTTCCCCATCTCGGTTCCGGTGTGCTTTCCCTCCACGTCCGTGTCGCAGTAGCAGCGGATCCGGTCCCTGTATTTGCCGCCAAGCATCTGGTAAACGGGTACGCCGTAGGCCTTGCCGGCCAGATCCCACAGGGCCACCTCGACGCCGCAAACGCCGCCGCCCTGCCGGGCCGGGCCCCCGAACTGCCTGATCCGGCGGAAAAGCTTTTCCACATTGCAGGGGTTTTCACCCAGCAGCCGGCTCTTCAGCATCTCCGCATAGACCCGGTTACCGCCGTCCCGGACTTCGCTGAGGCCGACAAT
>CAMVDI010000188.1 GCA_947166205.1 uncultured Clostridia bacterium | reverse complement strand
CGCCTTCGCCCTGAGCGAGGAATACGATACGCCCGTGATCCTGCGGATGTGCACCCGGATCGCCCACAGCCAGTGCACGGTCGATATCGGGGAAAGGGACAACGCGCCCCTGAAGGAGTATGTCAAGCAGCCCGCCAAGTACATCATGATGCCCGGCTACGCCAGGACCCGCCATCCGCTGGTGGAGGCCAGGACGGAGAAGCTGCGCGCCCTGGCGGAGAACTGCGCCTACAACCGGGTTGAGAACCGGGGCAGCCGGATTGGGATCATCACCTCCGGATGCAGCTATCTGTACGTGAAGGAGATCTTCGGCGACAGCGTGTCCATCCTGAAGATCGGGATGCCCAACCCGCTGCCCGAAAAGCTGATCCGGGATTTTGCCGCCTCGGTGGAAAAGCTGTACGTGATCGAGGAACTGGATCCGGTCATTGAGAATCATGTCCGCGGGCTGGGGATCGACTGCGTGGGCAAGAGCCTGTTCAGCCCCCTGGGCGAATTCAGCCAGCAGACCATCCGGGAAGCTTTCCTGAAGGAGGGCGTGAACCCGGGAACCGTGCCGGAGAAGCAGGGGGAAGCCCCGAAGATTCCCGGCCGGCCGCCCATGATGTGCGCCGGATGCCCCCACAGGGGAATGTTCTATACCCTGGCGAAGAACCATATCACCGTGCTGGGCGACATCGGATGCTACACCCTCGGCGCGGTGGCTCCGCTGAACGCGCTGGATTCCACCCTGTGCATGGGCGCCAGCGTCAGCGGGATCCACGGGTTCAATCTGGCCCGGGGGGAGGAGACGGAGAAGAAGACCGTGGCGGTCATCGGGGATTCCACCTTCATGCATTCCGGCATGACGGGGCTGGTGAACGTGGCCTACAACGCCACCAATGCCACCGTCATCATCCTGGACAATTCCATCACCGGCATGACCGGCCATCAGCAGAACCCCACCACGGGCTACAACATCAAGGGGGATCCCGCCGCCAAGGTGGATCTGGAGGCCCTGTGCAAGGCGCTGGGAATCCGGCGGGTCCGGGTGGTGGACCCCTACAACCTGAAGGAGTGCGAACAGGCGGTGAAGGAGGAGCTGGCCGCGGAGGAGCCCAGCGTCATCATCTCCCGGCGGCCCTGCGTCCTGCTGAAGTATGTCAAAACCGGCGCACCTCTGCGGGTGAATCCGGACAAATGCCGCGCCTGCAGGCGCTGCATGGGCCTGGGCTGCCCGGCTGTCTCCATGAAGGAAGGGAAGGCCCGCATCGACCGGACGCTGTGCGTGGGCTGCGGCGTGTGTTCCCAGCTCTGTCCTTTCGATGCCATCGGGGAGGAGAAATAAGCGTATGAAAACCACAAGCATCATGATCGTCGGCGTGGGCGGCCAGGGCAGCCTGCTGGCCAGCAAGCTGCTGGGAAACCTGCTGATCGGGGAAGGCTATGACGTGAAGGTCAGCGAGGTGCACGGCATGAGCCAGCGGGGCGGCAGCGTCGTCACCTATGTGCGCTACGGCGAAAAGGTCTGGTCCCCCATCGTCACCGAGGGCGAGTGCGACTTCATCATCAGCTTTGAAAAGCTGGAGGGTGCCCGCTACGCCAACTGCCTGAAAAAAGGCGGAAAGATCATCGTCAACACCCAGGAGATCGACCCCATGCCCGTCATCACCGGGGCCGCCGAATATCCCGGAAACGTGCTGGAGGAGCTGAAGAATCAGGGATTTGATATCGACGACTTCGACGCCCTGACCCCCGCGCTGGAGGCGGGCAGCGCCAAGGCGGTGAACATCGTGCTGATGGGGCACTTTGCCCGGCATTCCGGCATCGGAAAGGACCGCTGGATGGAGGCGCTGGAGAAGACGGTGCCGGCCAGATTCCTGGAGATGAACCGGAAGGCCTTTGAGCTGGGATTTCAGGGATAACCGGTCAGGCATCTCTCCGAAAAACCGAAGAAACCTGAAAGCTTTCCGCGGACAGATCCTTCCGGCTTCCGCGCCGCCGGACGGAAGAGGGCGGAGAATCCGCGAAGAAAAAGAAAAGAGAGGAAGTCGCCATGAAGTATTTCAACGAATCCGCTGAAACCATGCCGGTTTCTGAAATCCGGAAGCTCCAGAGCGAGAAGCTGGTGCGGCAGGTCCGGCACGTCTATGAGAACGTGGAGGCCTACCGCCGAAGGATGGACGAGGCAGGCGTGAAGCCTGAAGACATCCACGGGATCGACGATCTGAAAAAGCTGCCCTTCATCACCAAGAGCGATCTGCGCGACGAATATCCCTACGGATTCCTGGGTGCTCCCCTGGAGAACTGCGTCCGGATCCAGTCCACCAGCGGCACCACGGGCCGCCGGGTGGTGGCCTTCTACACCCAGCATGACGTGGACCTCTGGGAGGAATGCTGTGCCCGGGCCATCACGGCGGCCGGGGGATCGAAGAAGGACGTGGTT
The DNA here is from genome assembly GCA_947166205.1 of uncultured Clostridia bacterium. The sequence continues at coordinate 626 of CAMVDI010000188.1, read as the reverse complement.
CAGGTGGCCTACGGATACGGCCTGTTCACCGGCGGCGCCGGGCTGAACGGCGGCAGCCACAAGGTGGGATGCCTGACGCTTCCCATGTCCTCCGGGAATACGGAACGTCAGATCCAGTTCATGATGGATCTGGGCGCCACCATTCTGTGCTGCACGCCCTCCTACGCGGCGTATCTGGGCGAGAGCCTGAAGGAGCGGGGGATCGCTCCGGATCAGAATCCGCTGCGGGCGGGCATCTTCGGCGCGGAGCCCTGGACCGAGGAAATGCGCCGGTCCATCGAGGCGTCCCTGGGCATCAGGGCCTACGATATCTACGGCCTGACCGAGACCTCCGGCCCCGGGGTGGCCTTTGAGTGTCAGGAACAGCAGGGCATGCACATCAATGAGGATCACTTCATCGCGGAGATCATCGACCCCGATACCGGCGAGGTGCTGCCGGAGGGCAGCAAGGGCGAACTGGTCTTCACCAGCCTGGATAAGGAAGCTTTCCCGCTGCTGCGGTACAGGACCCGGGATATCTGCATCCTGAGCCGGAAAAAATGCGCCTGCGGGCGGACCTTTATCCGCATGACCAAGCCCATGGGCCGCAGCGACGATATGCTGATCATCCGCGGCGTCAACGTCTT
>CAMVDI010000187.1 GCA_947166205.1 uncultured Clostridia bacterium | reverse complement strand
CGGAACAGGGCGCGGAGGGAAGACGGGCCCGGACGGGCCGTCTTCGGATGGGTCACGCGGGGCCGCAGCTGTCCCTGCAGATCAGGGAAACCGGCAGCACCACCTGCTGGGGCGGCAGGGTCCGGTCGTGGATCCGCTTCCGGAGCAGGTCGACAGCCAGCCGGGCGGTCTCCTGCAGGCTGCAGTCGATGGAGCAGATGGGCTTCGGAAAATTGACGTAGCCCAGAATATTGTCGAAGCCGACGATGCCGAAGCTGTCCCGCATGCCGATCCGGTCCATCAGGGTGATTTCCTCCCAGGCTTCCACATCGCAGAAGGAGAACAGTCCGGTGACCTTTTCGGCCTTCAGCCGCTTCAGCTCGGCAATAATGTCCTCCTCCGTGCGTCCGCAGACAAACAGGCAGTCTGATTCAGGAATCCCCTCCTCCCGGCAGGCCCGTTCAAACCCGGCCCTCCGCATCTCGGTGGAATACAGAACCGGATTCTGGGAGAACATGGCCAGCCTCCGGTGTCCGTGTCCGATCAGATGCTTCCCGGCCAGATAGCCTCCCTGCTCCTCGTCGCAGAGGATGCAGTCGTCCTGATTCCCGGAGGTCTTCCGGCTCAGAACCACGTAGGGGATCCCGCTGGAGCGGAGGGTGTCCATGGCTGGGGAAGGATCGGAGGAAGGAAGGATCACCACCCCGTCCGCCTGCCGGCTCAGGGCCATTTCCGTCACGCTGGCCTCGATCTCCGGCTCATCCTGCGAGCACAGGATCATCAGGGAGTATCCCAGCCGGAAGGCCTCCCGCTGCAGAAGGTCCGCCAGGATCGCGTAAAAGGGGTTGGACATGGTTCCGGCGATCATGGCGATCGTCTTGGTGCGTCCGGAGCGGAGCGAGCTTGCGATATAGTTCCGGACATATCCCATCTCCCGCGCCACCTGCTGAATATGCTCACGGGTCTGACTGGAGATGTCCGATTTGTTTTTAAGCGCCCGGGAGACAGTGTTGGGCGTGTATCCGGTGGCTTTCGCCACGTCCGTAAGCGTGACTCTGCCGGATGATCTGCTCACAGCCGCGGCCCCCTTTCTCATGCTGAATTCCGGAAATCCTATCAGAAAAACATGCGTGTGTCAAATCCCGTTTTCGCGGCAGGATCCTCCGGCCCTGTTATCCTTCCGCCTCGGCCCACTGTTCATACAGCGCGTCGATCCGCTCCTTCTGCGCCCGGTAGGCCGCGCTGATCTCCGCGCTCCGCTCCGGGTTCCGGTAGGTTTCCGGATCCGCCAGCTGCCTTTCCATCCCGGCCGCGGTTCCCTCCGCCCGGGCGATTTCCGTCTCCAGGGCCTTCAGCATTTCCTTCCGGGCCTTCTCCTGACGCTGCTCCTCCCGGCTGCGCTTCTTTTCCTTCTCCGCCGCCGTCCGGGTCATCCGGGGCTGATCCCCGTCCGGAGCCTGATCCCTGCTCACCTTCCGGAAATAGTCGTCGTAGTTTCCCAGGTATTCCTTCAGCCGTCCGTCCTCCAGCACGCAGACCTTCCGGGCAAACCGGTTGATGAAGTACCGGTCGTGGCTGATGGCGATGATCGTCCCCTCAAAGCCTTCCAGCGCTTCCTCCAGCACTTCCCGGCTGTCCATGTCCAGATGGTTGGTGGGCTCGTCCAGCAGCAGCACATTGTCCTTCCGGAGCATCAGCTCCGTCAGCGCCACCCTTCCCTTCTCCCCGCCGCTCAGGGCGGAAACGGGATTGAAGACCTCGTCCCCGGTGAAAAGGAACTGGCCCAGGGCGCCCCGCACCTCGTACTGCTCGAGCCGGCGGAACTTGTCCCAGACCTCATCCAGCACGGTCTTGGACTCGTCCAGCCCCGCCTGGTGCTGGTCGTAGTATCCGATATCCACGCCCGCGCCCCAGCGGATCATGCCCGCGTCCGGCTTTTCCTGGGCGGTCAGGCATCTGAACAGCGTGGTTTTTCCGGTTCCGTTGTCCCCGATCAGCGCGATCCGCTCCCCGGCCCGGACATGGATCTTCAGGTTCTCGAAAAGGGTCCTGCCCTGATAGCCTTTTTTCAGCCCCTCCGCGATCAGCACGTCCTCCCCGGTGCGCCGCCGGGTCTCGAAGCGGAAATGGATCGCCCCCTCCTCCTGGGGCCGGTCCAGCTTTTCCATCTTCTCCAGCCGCTTCTCCCGGCTCTCCGCCGCCCGGATGCTCTTCTCCCGGTTGAACCGGCGGTAGGTGGCGATCACGGCCTTCTCCCGGGCGATTTCCTTCTGCTGGTTTTCCCAGGCCTTCATCCGGGATTCATAGACCGCGGTGCGCTTCTCAAGATACTCCGTGTAGTTGCCCGTATAGGTCTCGGCGGTGCCCATCAGCAGTTCGGTCATCTTTCCGCAGACATGGTCCATGAAGTACCGGTCATGGCTGACCACCAGCACAGCGCCCCGGAAGGTCTGAAGATATTCCTCCAGCCAGGCGATGCTCTTCAGGTCCAGGTGGTTGGTGGGCTCGTCCAGCAGCAAAAGGTCCGGTTCGGAAAGCAGCATCCGGCCCAGGCACAGCCGGGTCCGCTCCCCGCCGGAGAGGATTGAGGCGGGCTGCTGCTGATACTCCCGAAGATTCAGGCCGGCCAGAACGCCCTGGACCCGGCTCCGCCATCCGTATCCTCCCCCGTCCTCAAAAGCCCGGGTCAGGCTGTCGTATCTGGCCCCCAGCCGGCGCAGCAGGTCCTCGTTTCCCGCCGCGTCCGCCATGCGTTCCTCCGTCTCCCGCATCTCCGCCTCCAGGGCGGTCACAGGATCGAAAACGCTTTCCAGCGCGCGCAGCACGGTCTCGCCTTCCCGCAGATCCCCCTGCTGGGCCAGATAGCCGATCCGGAGGCCCTTCTGGAGGCTGACCGTTCCCCCGTCGGCGTTTTCCTGACCGGCGATGATTTTCATCAGGGTGCTTTTTCCGCTGCCGTTGACGCCCACCAGACCCATCCGCTCCCCCTGCTGCAGGACAAGATTCACGTCCCTGAGCACCTCGTGGGTGCCGAAGCTTTTCCGGATTCCCTGCAGTGAAAGGATGATCATCGTCTGTACCCGCCCCTGGGGGGTGAAAC
>CAMVDI010000186.1 GCA_947166205.1 uncultured Clostridia bacterium | reverse complement strand
CGCCGTCCACGTCGGCATCCGTCATGCAGACGATCCGGTGATACCGCAGCTTGCTTTCGTCAAACTGATCGCCGAATCCGCATCCGAAGGCGGTGATCATGGCCCGGATCTCCTGATTCTCCAGGGCCCGGTCCAGGCGCACCTTCTCCACGTTCAGGATCTTTCCCCGCAGGGGCAGGATCGCCTGGGTCTTGCTGTCCCGCCCGCCCTTGGCGCTGCCGCCGGCGGAGTCACCCTCCACCATGAAGATCTCGCACTTCGCGGGATCCCGCTCGCTGCAGTCCGCCAGTTTTCCGGGCAGGGAGGCGCTCTCCAGCACCGTCTTCCGCCGGGTGGCCTCCCGGGCCTTCCGGGCGGCTTCACGGGCCCGCTGGGCGTCGACGCAGCGGCCGACGATGGCCTTCGCCACGGTGGGATTCTCCTCCAGATAGGTGGTCAGCTCCTCGCTGACGAGGCTGTCCACCACGCCCCGGACCTGGCCGCTTCCCAGCTTGCTCTTGGTCTGGCTTTCAAACTGGGGATCCTCCATCTTGATGGAGATGATGGCCGTCAGGCTCTCCCGGACGTCCTCCCCCTTCAGCTTCGGCTCGTTCTCCTTCAGCAGCTTGTACTTGAAGGCGTAGTCGTTGATCGCCCGGGTCAGCGCGGTGTTGAAGCCCGTCAGATGGGTTCCCCCGTCCGGGGTGGCGATGTTGTTGGCGAAGGAGTATACGTTCTCGGCGTAGCTGTCGTTGTACTGCATGGCCATCTCGACGAGGATGCCGTCCCGCAGCCCCTCGGTATAGATGGGCTCGGGGAAGAGTGTCTGCTTGTTCTGGTTCAGGAACAGCACGAACTCCTTCAGCCCGCCTTCATAGCAGAAGTCCTGGACCTTCGGCTCCTCAGGCCGGTCGTCCCGGAAAACGATGCGGATCCCCTTGTTCAGGAAGGCCATCTCCCGCAGCCGGTTCCGAAGCGTATCGTATTCAAAGGCGATCCCGGGTTCTCCTCGCTCCGGATGTCGGGCCAGAACTGAATGGTCGTTCCGGTGCGCTCCGTCGTCCCGATCACCTTCAGGTCATACAGATATTTGCCCCGGGAATACTCCTGCTGATAGATCTTTCCGTTCTGATACACTGTGACGGTGAAGTGTTCGCTCAGGGCGTTCACCACGGAGGCGCCCACGCCGTGCAGCCCGCCGGAGACCTTGTATCCCCCGCCGCCGAACTTTCCGCCGGCGTGCAGAATGGTCAGGCAGACCTCCACCGCCGGCCGGTGCATCTTCGGATGCATCCCCACCGGGAAGCCGCGCCCGTCGTCCTTCACGGTGACGCTGCCGTCCTTGTTCAGCGTCACGTCGATCTCGTGGCAGAAGCCGGCCAGGGCTTCATCCACGGAGTTGTCCACAATCTCATAGACCAGATGATGCAGCCCGCGGACATCCGTGGACCCGATGTACATGCCCGGGCGCTTCCGGACCGCTTCCAGCCCCTCCAGCACCTGAATCTGATCCTCACCGTAATCCGAGGTAACCGCCATTTCCTTTTCCAGATCCAGTTCGAATTCTTCCGCCATTTTTTCCCTTTCCGTTCCGTTCCAAAACAATGGAAAAATGAGTCTCACATGTCGGATCAGGTCAGATTACGTACCGCCCCGAAGTGCCCTCTTTTTATTGAAAAATAAGGCGTTTCCGACCTTTTTATTATACCACTTTTTTGACAAAAATAAAAGCGCCGAGGCCCCGAAATTCATCTTTTTTTCCGCAAAAAAGAAAGCCAAAAAGGGAGCCGGGGAAACGGTTTTTTTGATCCTGTCCGAAGATGGGGAACGGTTCTTTGATCCTGTCCGAAGAAGGTGGCCATCTCTTCTGTCCTGTTTTCCTTTGACTGCCGGCCGCTTTACAGTTCCGCGATTCTCCACCGGAATTCCGGCCGCATTCCGCTCAGCACACAGCAGCTCACCGCGTACCCCTCCGCCCCGGGGCCCGCCGGGGCAGCGGCGCGGATTTCCGGGCCCGCCGCGGGGCTCATCCCATGTTCCGTCATGAGACCTGTCCCGGCGCCCGCCGGGGCGCCTCTCCCCATGGAGCCGGCGGTGAACCCGGTCTCCCCTTCCGCCGGCTCCCCGAACCATCTGCCGGGAACCTCACCGAGCGTACTGAATCCGCTCATGGACTCTGTCAGCCCCTTTCCGGTAGCCTTCAGGTAGCTTTCCTTCCGGGTCCAGACGCGGGTGAAGGCCCGGTTCCACTCCACCGGATCCCGGATGGCAGCCAGCATCTCCCGCTCCTCCGGATGGAAAAAGCGTTCCGGAATACCCGCCCGGCCCCGGCCGCCCTCCTCCACGTCGCATCCCACCGGATCCGCCGCCACGGCGCAGACCGCCCAGCGGCCGGAGTGGCTCAGGCTGAAATGGATCTCCGGGTAATCCGTCAGAACCGGCCGGCCGTATTCCTCCGTCCCGATCCGGACCCCCGTCCCGTCGATTCCCCGCCTTTCAAGCGCCCTGTACAGCAGGATCCCCGCCCCCAGGCTCAGCCGCCTTCCTTCCGGAAAGCGGAACGCCCCGACCTTCTCCCGTCTCGTTTCCGGCATCCTGTCCATCCACAGGGCGAAGCGCGCTTCATCCGCCAGAGGGTCCACGTTCAGCATCTCAATTTCGCAAACAGGTCTCATTTCCGTTGATTCCGCCTTCCGGTTCCGCTTTTTCCTGAAATACCCGGATGATCCGGGGGAGTCCGGCCCGTCAATGGGCCGGTTCCCGATGGGATCACAGCCCCTTTGCCGGCCGGATCGTTCCTTTCTTCCGGTCTCACTCAAAAAGAGACGGAGTATTCCGCTCCGTCTCTCCGGATTCAATTCGGCTTATTCGCCCGCGCCCTCGGTCAGCGCCTCCTCCGTGGCTTCGGTGGTCTCCACGGTCTCGGCGGTCTGGGCTTCCGCCGCGTCGATGATGGCCTGGCCCTCGTCCGTGTAGACGATCTCGGCGGTCTTCATCCAGTCCTCGGTCATGGCGGAAACGGCTTCGCTCTCCTTCTCGCTGAGCAGCTCCTGCCGCAGCTTTTCCTTCATCTCCTCCGTCATTTCGACGGCGCCGGCGGGCACGTCCCGGGTGTAGCACAGGATATGGACGCCGTTCCTGCCCAGGATGGGTTCGCTCACATCGCCCACCTTCTCCA
>CAMVDI010000185.1 GCA_947166205.1 uncultured Clostridia bacterium | reverse complement strand
GGTATCTGCACAGCGACATCCAGACCATCGAGCGGATGCAGCTGCTGCGGGATCTGAGGCTGGGCGAGTTTGACGTGCTGGTCGGCATCAACCTGCTGCGGGAGGGGCTTGACCTTCCGGAGGTGGCGCTGGTTGCCATCCTGGACGCCGACAAGGAGGGTTTTCTGCGGTCGGAGACCTCGCTGATTCAGACCATCGGCCGGGCCGCGCGGAACGCGGACGGAAAGGTGATCCTGTACGGGGATACGCTGACGGAGAGCATGGAGAAAGCCATGACTGAAACGAACCGGCGCAGGGCGATGCAGGAAGCCTACAATGAGGCCCACGGCATCACGCCGGAGACGGTGCGGTCGGCCATCCGGAACGTGCTGGAGATCACGAAGAAGGTCGAGGAAACCTCCGGGACGCCGCTGACCGAAGAGGAGCGGCAGGCACTGGCCAGACAGCTGGAGGAGGAGATGCTTCTGGCGGCGAAGGATCTGGAATTTGAACGGGCCGCGAAGCTGAGGGACCGGCTGCTGGAACTGCGGGGCGAGGCGCCCATGCAGGACGACACGCAGCAGAAACGGCACAGGAGAAGGGAGAGGACGAGAAAGAGTGAAAAGTGAGGAAAAGGGACGCAGAGGGCGGCACATGTGGCTGACACCCATTCTTCTGGCACTGCCCTTCGCGGCCGCCATGATCTTCATGTCGGCCCGATACGGCGAAAAGATCCGGGATCTGATTCAGGTCGCGGTCAAACTGGTGGTGACAAGATGAGCGGAGAAAAGAAAAACAGGACGCTTCCCGGCCGGGGGGCTTCCTTCCTCGCGGGACTGCTGGCCTTCCTGCTGACGGGGACGCTGCTGGCGGCTCTTTGCAGCGGGGCGGCACTTTTTACCCTCTCCTCCGGGGATCTGCATACCCGGGCCGCGCTGAACGCGGGGGCGGTGGATCTGCAGATGGACCGGATCCGGGAGAACGTCACGGGTCTGGCGGAGGAATACGGATTTGAGGCGAAACCGATTCTGGATCTGATCACCCGGGAATCCATCGAGGATCTCGACCGGGAAATCGCGGTCTGGTGGACCGCCTCCGCGGTTTCCGGAAAGCTGGGCGAGAGTCCGGCCTATGATCTTACGGCCGCGGAGAGTCTGCTCCGGAAGGATGAAGCCTTCATCTCCTCCCTGGATCCGATGATGGTGAATGCCACCGTCCAATCCATCCTTCAGGAGATCGGGAAATCTGTCAAACGCTCCTCTGTGCTTTTCCGGGATACGCTGGTACAGGCCGCGGCCGGGTTTGCCGGAAAGGAAAGGAATCTCCCCGAGATTTTCGCGGCGGCCGGCCGGATTCCGGGGATCGCCTGCGCGGCCTCCCTGCTGCTGGCTGGGCTTATCGCCCTGCTGATGAGCCGGAGCATCCTGACGGCGGGGAAATACATCGGGGGCGCTCTGGCTGCCTGCGCGCTGCTCTGGCTGGGATGCATGGGACTGATTCACACGCTGGACCTGGGCGGCATGATCGCGGAGGCATCCGCGCTGCTTTCCGCCCAGTTCGCGCAGCTTTCCCATGACCTGACGATGCTTTCCTTTGCCGCGGCGGCTGTTCTGCTGATTGCGGGCATCCTGATGATGGTTCCTGCCGGAAAGGCATACCGGAAAGGAAACGAAAGCCATGGGTAAGGGCCGGATCAGGGTATATCATACGATCCGGAGCCCGGGCATCCCGGAACCGCTGACCCTCGCCGTGGCCGCGGACCTGCATTCCGAGGCGTATGACGATGTGGCGGAGGACTTCCGGAACGCGGACGCGATCCTTGTGCCCGGGGATCTGGTGAACCGGCACCGGACCAGCTATGACACCGCCGCCCGCTTTCTGCGGGAAGCGCCGGACATGGCGCCTGTCTTCTATTCCAAAGGCAATCACGAGCGGAAATGCGCCTTCCGGGAGGACTGGATGCGGCTGGTCCGCGAGAGCCGGGTAACCTGGCTCGATGACGAAAGCTGCCTGTTCCGGGGAATCCGGATCGGCGGGCTGTCCAGCCAGCGGAACGGTCTGGCCAACCGGGATTTCCTGGACCGGTTTGAAAAGGAACCGGAATTCAAGCTCCTGATGTGCCACCACCCTGAGATGTGGCGGGACTATGTCCGGGGCAGAAAGATCGATTTTACGGTCTGCGGCCATGCCCACGGCGGCCAGATTCAGCTCTTCGGCCGCGGAGTGTACGCCCCGGGCCAGGGCTTCTTTCCGAAACTGACCCACGGACTGCACGGACAGGGGCGCATGATCATCTCCCGGGGGATGACCAACGGAACGGGCTTTCCCCGGATCAACAATCCCTGTGAACTGATTATTCTGAGACTGGAGCCGATGAAGAATGAATAATGAAGATCTGAAGGTACTGACTGAATGGCTTGAAAAGAACAAGGATCACGAGATCAGCTTGCTGGAAAAGGAAGCCGTCAAGGCGGTGCTCCGGAAGTCCAGAACCGTGGAGGATCTGATCGTGACCGCGCTGAAACTGCTGAGGAAGAATTAAGCCGGCGGAGCGCGGGGGATGATGCCCGCGGGCACCCTCCGGGATCATTCCCATTATGTTTTTTACGATTTTTTTCTTCCGCAACCTGATGGACAAAAGGCTTTCACGGTGGTATCATACACTCCGTTCACCTGGAGCGGAGAACTCTTCCGGATGAAAACGTCCGGAGTGAAAAGAATGCTGTTGGAAAGAGGAGGATTCTGCAAATGAAAAACAAGAAGATGCTGATCGGCATAGTCGCAGCCGTCGTGGTGATCGCTGTGGCACTGGTTCTGATTCTGGGTCAGGGCGGCAAGAAGAGCGTGACGTACCGGATCGCGATTCCGGACGACGCGACCAACGAAGGCCGCGCGCTGCTTCTCCTGCAGGCCCAGGGCGTGCTGACCCTGAAGGAGGACGCCGGCATCACCGCGACCACCAAGGACGTGGTATCCAGCGTGGTGCCCCTTGAGTTTGTCGAGGCGCAGGCCGCCAACGTGCCGAACATCCGCGTCGATGTGGATTTCGCGATCATCAACAACAACTACGCGCTGGACAACGGTCTCAACCCCGCGAAGGACGGCCTTGCGATCGAGTCCGCCGATTCTCCCTACAGCAACGTGCTGTGCGTGAAGGAAGAGAACAAGGACAGCGATATGACCAAGGCCCTTGTCGCCGCCTTTACCTCCCAGAAG
>CAMVDI010000184.1 GCA_947166205.1 uncultured Clostridia bacterium | reverse complement strand
TGCCGCCATCGGGCGTCTGGCAAAGTTTAACGGCTGCAGCCGGATTGCGAAATAATGTGGGATCCATCATCAGAAAGACGTCCGGGAGCCGCAGTTTCCGGCCGCGGATCCCTGAAGGCCTGCCGGCGGCCGAAGAGGAACCGGCCGCCGGCAAATACATGAATTTTTTCTCTGAAACAAATGAAGGTGGGCGCGTGTACATAAGGCTGAAGGGAACTGTGATGGATTTCAGCGGCTTTCCCGAAAGGAGTTAATGATTTCTGATGGTCGAGCTTTTACTCCGGCTGGCACATGATCAGTCAAAAGCTGTAGGAAGCCTGGATGATTCTCTCGGGCAGCTTACGTCCCGGGTACTGTCGGATTCCAGTCTGTCGGAAGAGGAGATGGAATGGGTGCAGGCTGCCGCCCAGAATCCTCCCGCCCGCATGCGGGAGCCGGACAGCGGGGTTTTTTCGCCAAAATCCCACGGAACAGCCGGAAAATGACGCTTTGGAGTGTCCGCCGTGAATGATATTCAACAATTCTGCCCGCTCTGGGGGGAATGGGAACCGGACGGGGAGCCGCTGGGCAGGGGCTCCTTCGGAACCGTCTGGAGGATGCGGAGAAAGGTGCTCCCGGAAGGCTATCACTACGCCGCCGTCAAGCACATCCCCATCCCGTCGGAAGAGGATGAGGTCCGCAGGCTCACGGAGGAGGGAATCCTCTCGGGCGAAAGCTCGGCCCGGTACTATTATGATCGGATCCTCAAGTCCATGATGGATGAAATCAACACCATGCACGCGCTTGAGGGATATACCAACATCGTTTCCTATCAGGATCACAAAGTGATACCCCGCCCGGACGGCATCGGATATGACCTCTTTCTGAGGATGGAATATCTGACGCCGCTCGCTTCGCGCATTCCGAACATGACCGTGGCGGATGTGGTCAGGCTGGGCATCGATATTTCGAGCGCGGTCTGCATTCTGCATTCCCTGGGTCTGATCCACAGGGACATCAAGCCGCAGAACATCCTGATCAACGCCACAGGAGACTACAAGCTGGGGGACTACGGAACCGCCCGGGCGCTGAAGTCCGGGGCCACCGCCATGTCCCGCAAGGGGACCTTCAGCTATATGTCTCCCGAAATCTACAACAGCAAGCCCGCCGATATCAGGGCGGATATCTATTCCCTCGGGCTGGTGCTTTACAAGCTCCTGAACGGCAACCGCCATCCCTTCCTGGACTACTCCAGGGAAATCACCAGCGAGATGAGCGAAAAGTCCCTGACGCGGCGCATGTCGGGTGAGCAGCTGCCTCCGCCCCGCTTCGCGGACGAAAGGCTTTCCGCCATCGTCCTGAAGGCCTGCGCCTTCCGCCCGGAGGAGAGATTTCAGAGCCCGGAGGATCTGAAGAACGCCCTGATGCAGTATACGGCCGGCGGGGACGGCCATATTCAGGAGGAGATTCAGGACGACAGGACCGTGACGGATCCCCATGTGTATACCTTCGGCTCCTCCGCCCGCTCCCATCATTCGGACCGGCCGGATCCTTCCCGGCCCCAGCCGGAGGAGCCCGGCGGCAGTCAGGGCGGAACCGCCTCCGCGGACGAGACGGCCACCATCCCGGATCCCGCCGGCCCCGGGTCCAGGCCCGGGAAGGATCCTGATCCCGGGAGGGGCGGGGAGGGGCCGCGGCCCGGCGGCACCGCCGCGCAGCCCGGTTCAGCTCCGTCGGGCGGGAGCGCGAATGGAAGCGCACAGTCCGGTTCAGCTCCGTCGGGCGGGAGCGCGAATGGAAGCTCTCAGCCCGGTTCAGCTCCGTCGGGCGGGAGCGCGAATGGGAGCGCTCAGCCCGGTTCAGCTCCGCCCGGGGGGAGCGCGCAGCCCGCTCCGTTCTCCGGCCATCAGGGGGCGGCGGGCTCCCGGAATCAGCAGAAAAAGACCGCCGAAAGCTGGTCGGACTTTGATGCCTTTTCGCAGGCTGAAACCGTCACGCCTCCGGTACGGTCCCATTCCTTCTCCTTCAACCCCTTCGCGCTTTTGGCCGCCCTTCTGGAGCGGCTCAGGCGGAAGCCCGGGGAAAATCGGAGGGATTTCGATCAGCTTCCCTCCGCCCGGACCGGGTTCTCCTCCGGATCGGATTTTCCTGATTCGTTCGGCAGTCCGGACGCCTCTGCGGGGGAAGGGAAGTACTGGTCTCCGAAGGATCCGTCCGCCGGAGGGAAGCAAAAACAACCGGAGGATGACTTCGCCGGAAGCGATTTCGATTTTCAGACGGGGCAGGAGTTTGAGGATCCCTTCGGCATTCCGGACATCCCGGTGAAAAAGGGAAGGAAGCGGAACGCTTCGACCGAGCTCCGGACGGAGGATTACGATTTTTCCTTCGATGAGGGATCCGAGGATCCCTTCGGAATCCCGGATGTAGCCGGCGGCAGCTCCCGGCACAGGCGCCGCTGACGTCCCGGGGTATTGCCGCAGGCGCTGCTTCGCAGCAGCGCCGCGGCTTTTTTTGGCTCCGTCAGCTTGCCGGACCGGCTCGCTTCAGGTATAATCATTCCATCGGGATCCCCCTGTTCTGATCCGGTCTTTCCGCCGGAGGAAAACCAAGTGAAAGTCCATTTTTGCGGCGGGCTTTCATGGGCTGTCCGGGCCGGGGCCGCGCCGGCATGGAGATGAAAATGAAGCTGACCTTTCTGGGCGCCACGCATGAAGTTACCGGCAGCCATACGCTGCTGGAGTGGAACGAGGGCCGCTTTCTGCTCGTGGACTACGGCATGACGCAGGGCGACGACGAATATGAAAACGAGGAGCTGCCTGTCTCCCCCGCGCAGATTGAATACGTGCTGCTGACCCACGCGCATATCGACCATTCCGGCCTGCTGCCGCTGCTGGCGAAGCAGGGCTTCCGGGGAAAAATCTATGCCACGGCGGAGACCGCCAATCTCTGCGCCATCATGCTGGCGGACAGCGCCTCCATCCAGGAAAAGGACGCGGAGTATCAGACGAAGAAGAACCTCCGCGTGGGCAAGGAGACCGTGGAGCCCCTGTACACCCTGGAGGACGCGCAGCGGGTGATGCGGCTGTTCCGCCCCTGCGAATACGGCCGGGTAATCGCCGTGGACGAGGGGCTCTCCGTCCGCTTCACCGACGCGGGGCACCTGCTGGGCTCCGCCTCCGTCGAGTGCTTCCTGACGGAGGGGGACCGGACGGTGACCATGGTTTTCAGCGGGGA
>CAMVDI010000183.1 GCA_947166205.1 uncultured Clostridia bacterium | reverse complement strand
CGACAACGCCATCTCCGGCGCCGGAAACGAGATGCTTTCCATGGACAGCGAGCTGGCCCGTCTGGCCCGGGAGAACAAGATCACCAAGGAAATGGCCCGGGCCTACGCGCTGCATCCGGAGACCATGGAGCGCCAGATGCGTTTCGGCACCATGACCCGGTAAAACCGGACGGCAGGCGCGGCGAATACGACCTTTGCTTTTCCCCTTCCCCCGCGCGGAGAAGGGGAAATCATCTGTCTGGAGAAGAAGCCAGCCCAAATATCGCAGAGAAGGAGCGGAAAGGACATGCAGTACGGATACTTTGACGAGCAGGCGAGAGAATACGTGATCACCAATCCGGATACGCCGGCGCCCTGGGCGAACTATCTGGGATCCCCGGAATACGGCGCCATCATCACCGTGAACGCGGGAGGATACAGCTTCGTGCGCAGCGGCGCCGCGGGGCGGATCCTGCGCTACACCTTCAACCAGTTTGACGAGCCCGGCAGATACCTGTACCTGCGGGACGAAGAGACGGGCGATTTCTGGTCCGCCAGCTGGAAACCGGTGAAAAAGCCCCTGGAGAAGTATCACACGGAATGCCGCCACGGAACGGCCTATACGGAGTTCATCAGCGAATACGACGGGATCCGCAGCCGGGCCCTCTACTACGTACCCCTGGGGGCGACCCACGAGGTCTGGAGCCTGGAGATTGAGAACCTGTCGGGCCGGGCGCGGAAAATCAGCGTCTTTGCCTACGCGGAGTTCACCACCGAGAGCTTCTATACCCAGGACCTGGTCAACATGCAGTATACCCAGTTCATCACCCGGACGGAGTTCCACGGGGACTTCATCCTGCAGAGGATCAACGAATTCTGCCACCGCAAGGAGGACGGGAGCAACGGAAGCGAGCGCTTCCTGGGCGCGGCGGGGGCGGAGGTCGTTTCCTACACGGGCCGCCGGGAGCAGTTCCTGGGCCGGGAGCGCTTTGACGCGCCAAGGGCGGTGGCGGACGGAAAGTGCGACAACAGCCTGAACTACAACGGAAACCCCTGCGGCGCCCTGCAGATCCGGTTTGACCTGGGAGCGGGAGAGAAGAAGCAGGCGGCCTTCCTGCTGGGCCAGAAGACCGAATTCGAAGCCCGGGCGCTGCTGGACGGATACCGGGACTGCGCCGCCAAGGTGGCGGCGGAGAAGGACGCCCTGATCCGGTACTGGCACGGAGAGCTGGAAAACCTGAAGGTGAATACCCCGGATCCCCGGTTCAACGCCATGATCAATACCTGGAACGCCTTCCAGTGCTTCATCACCTTTGTATGGAGCCGGGCGGCCAGCCTGATCTACTGCGGAGAACGGAACGGATACGGATACCGGGATACGGTGCAGGATATCCAGGGAATCATTCACCTGGATCCGGAGCTGGCCCGGAAACAGCTGACCTTCATGCTCAGCGCCCAGGTTCACCACGGCGCCGGCCTGCCGCTGGTCAAGTACAGCCATAACCCCGGCCACGAGGACACCCCGGAGCAGGAGAGCTACGTCAAGGAGACGGGGCATCCCCATTACCGGGCGGACGACGCGCTGTGGCTGTTCCCCACGGTTTACAAGTACATCGCCGAGACCGGGAACCTGGCCTACCTGGACGAGGAGATCCCCTTCGCGGACCGGGATACGGGCACGGTCCGGGAGCACCTGAAGCGGGCGATCGACTTCAGCATGCATCACCTGGGCACCCACGGCATGCCCGCCGGGCTGCACGCGGACTGGAACGACTGCCTGCGGCTGGGCGCCACGGGAGAGAGCACCTTTGTGGCCTTCCAGCTGTACTACGCGATGCGGATCATGCAGGAATTCTGCAAGGATGAACCGGAATACACCGCGTATCTGCGGACGGAGGCGGAAAAGCTGCTCCGGATCATCAACGAAACCTGCTTCGAGGACGACCGGTTCATCCGGGGATACACGGAAGCCGGTCAGATCATCGGCAGCAAGAAGGACAACGAAGCCTCCATGTGGCTGAATCCCCAGAGCTGGGCCGTGATCTCCGGCGGGGCCACCCCGGAGCAGGCGGACCGGATCATGGAGACAGCCCACGAGAAGCTGAACACGCCCTACGGGCTGGAGATCATGACCCCCGCCTACCGCTTCGAGGCCTTCGACGGTGCGGCGATGATCCTGTTCAACCCCGGAACCAAGGAGAACGGAGGCATCTTCTGCCAGATCCAGGGCTGGGCCATTCTGGCGGAAGCCCTGCTGGGCCACGGAAACCGCGCCTTTGAATACTTTGCGGAAAGCAGCCCCGCCTCCTTCAACGAGGACGCGGACCGGCGCGTGATCGAGCCCTATGTGCACGGCCAGTTCATCGAAGGGCATGACAGCCCCTTCGCCGGACGGAGCCATGTGCACTGGCTGACGGGCACCGCCAGCACGGTGATGGTCGGATGCGTGGAAGGCATCCTGGGCCTGCGGCCGACGCCCGAAGGCATCCTGATCAGCCCGGCGATCCCCTCGGAGTGGGACGGCTTCACCATGGAAAAGAACTTCCGGGGGAAGAAGCTGAAGATCACGGTGGACAACGGGGCACACCGGGAAGGCCATCCCTCCAGGTACATCCTGAACGGGGAGGAGCGCCCGGCGGCGGTGATTCCCGCGGAGGATCTGAAGGACGTCAACGAACTGGTCATTGTGATGTAAGAATCTTCAGGGGCGCGGCGACGGCCGCGCCCCTTTTTTCGCCGGGTCCGCGGAAGGAGGCGTTCCGGCCTGCCGGAAACGCTCCGAGCGGGATCCCGGCGGGGGTGAATTCCGCGGCGGAGGGAGAGAAACCGACATGGAACTGAAAACCATCGCCCACATCGAGAACGACTATACCAGCAAGTTCGGCGTTCCCCGCCAGAGCGGCCTGGTGGACCAGGTGGTTTCCCGGATCGTTTTTGAGCCGGAGTTTCGCGTGCGGGAGGCGCTGCGGGGAATAGAAGACTTTTCGTACCTCTGGCTGATCTGGGGATTTCACCTTTCGCGGCGGGAGGAATGGAGCCCCACCGTGCGCCCGCCCCGGCTGGGCGGGAATACCAGGATCGGCGTCTTTGCCACCCGCTCCCCCTTCCGCCCCAACAGCCTCGGGCTCAGCAGCGTCCGGCTGATCGGGACGGAGCGGACCGGGGACCGGGGAGAGACGCTGCTGGTGGCCGGGGCGGACCTGATGAACGGTACGCCCATCTATGACATCAAGCCCTACCTGCC
>CAMVDI010000182.1 GCA_947166205.1 uncultured Clostridia bacterium | reverse complement strand
TTCCAGCGCCTTCAGGCCTTTCCCGCTGATTTCGATGCTGCCGTCCGCCAATTCGTTGATATAGTCCTGATCCGCCAGATCCCGGACCAGTTTTTCGGCGTTGCCGAGGGTGATGGTCAGCTCGTCCGCCAGCTTTCTCTGGCTGTAGACTCCCCTACCGTGTTTCTCCAGATAGGTCAGAAGATCAAACTCATAGCGGCTCAGCCCGATGCCCTCCCCGGCTTCCCGGCGCTCTCTTCGGTTCACCGCGGTTCGGACGGCCGTGAACAGGACTCTTGCGGTCACGTTCAGCATCAGGATGATCAGGCTGATCACGCTCTGCATCTCATAGTTGCTGTTCTTTTCATAGGTGGTGATCAGGATGGACAGGGGCTGGTTGTCATAGGTGCAGAGGAAAGCCACGGCCGAGATCGTGATCATGCTGTTCAGAAAGAAATACGAGAACATCTCGACCAGGGTGGAGACGGAGGACGGGATCAGGACGTTCCGGATAATCCGGCCCTTGCTGATTCCCAGCGTCTCTCCGATGACCTCGTACTCGGAATTGATCTTGTTCAGGCAGTTTTTCGCCAGCAGATAGGGGGATCCCAGAAAATGGAAGATGTTGACTGTGACCAGGATGAGGATCGTTCCGAAGAATGTTCCGTTCGTTCCCCTGAACAGGAAGATGTATCCGATGCCCAGAACGAGGCCGGGAATGGCGATGGTGCTCAGGGCCAGAAGATCAACGGCCTTCCCCAGCCGGCCCGGCTTTCTGGCGCTCAGGTAGCCCAGCATGTAGGCAAAGCAGGTGCCGGCCGACGCCGTCAGAAGGGCCAGCACCAGGGAGTTCCGGATATAGGCCGTCAGGCCCACGCCGTGGGTATTGGAGAAGATGCCCGCGATATGTTCCGTCGAAAAGCGCAGGTCATTCGGAAAGGAAGCTGTAAAGGACAGGGTGATGAACGCCAGCTGGGGCAGGAAGAGCAGGAGGCAGAGAAGGACGGCTGCCGTCCCCGCGGCCCTGTTGAATCCCTTGCCCGCGGTGATCAGCCTCTCCTGCTTTTCGCTGCTCTGGTCCCGGAAAATCAGGTCGAAAACGAAGCTGATGACGGACGGAACCAGCAGCACAAAGCCGGCGATGGATCCCCGCCCGTACTGGAAGGAGGACATGAACTGGTCATACAGGTACATCGGCAGGGTCCTGACCTTCCCGGCGATCTCCATCGGCAGCCCGTAATCGGAGAAAATCAGGGTGAAGCAGGCAAAGAAGGCGGAGATCAGGGCGATCCGCAGATAAGGAACCGTCAGCCTGAAAAAGGTGCTGATCCTGGGAATCCCCATGATGGCCGCAGCGTCGTAGGGTCCCTTGTCCTCATACTGGAGCGCGTCATAAAGAATCAGGAATGTGGCCGGAAAGGAGGTCATGACGGAGCCCATGATCAGCCCCGGAAAACCCCTGACTTCGATCTCGACCCCCGTCAGACGATCGATGAAACCGTTCGTGCCGAACAGGACGCGAAGTCCCAGGCCCACGGAAATGGTGGGAACCAGCATGCCCAGGGTCAGGGCCATCACGTAAAGGTTCTTCCTCCGCAGCCCGGACGCCTCCAGCAGGTACGCGGAAACAAGCGCCAGCAGCGTGGTGATCACGGCGGACGCCGACGTGTAGATCAGGGAATTCCTTACGGCGTCCCGGAAGCTGCTGTCGTTCAGAATATACTGCCAGTCCGCCCCGGTCACGCGGAAGGCCAGCGTCAGAAGCGGCAGGACGGCAAAAAGCAGGATGCATCCCACAGATATCAGCCGCAGGGATTCCCGCCCGGCCATCCCTCCGATTCGCGTCATCCGTGTCTTCATGCCCTCTTGTCCTCTGAAATGCTGTCCTCGATGCTCTTCACCTTCAGATCCAGATGATCCACGATAAACCGCTTCACAAAGGGATCGGCGGGATGGTGGTACAGATTGTGGGGCGTGTCCAGCTGCGCGATCCGAAGATCATTCAGCACCATGATGCGGTCGGAAAGGGCAAAGGCCTCCTCCTGGTCATGGGTGACATAGATCATGGTGATCCGGAGCTTTTTCTGGATCTCCTTCAGCTGGCTTCTCAGCACCACCTTGATCTCCGCGTCCAGCGCGCTCATGGGCTCATCGAACAGGATGATGTCCGGGTTCAGAACCAGGGTCCGGGCGATGGCCACCCGCTGCTGCTGACCCCCGGAGAGCTGTCTGGGTTTCTTGTAGATATGCTCCTCGAGCCCCACCGTCCCGATGATTTCCTTCACCTTCCGGTCGATCTCGCTCTTCTCCATCCTGCGGCTCTGAAGCGCGTAGGAGATGTTGTGGTACACATCCATATTCGGAAACAGGGAATAGTTCTGAAAAACGATGCCGATGTTCCTGTCCTTCGGAGCCGTGCCGGTGATGTCCCTGCCGTCCTTGAGGATCCTTCCGCTGGTGGGCTTCTCGATTCCGATCAGCATCCGGAGAATCGTCGTCTTCCCGCAGCCGGAGGGCCCCAGCAGCGAGAGAAACTCCCCCCGGCGCACGTCGAAGGAGATATCTTCCAGAACCGTCCTGGATCTGTATTTCTTGCGGATGTTTTCACATCGGATAATGACTTCGTCCCGATTCTCCATGCGGCTGCCGCTCCCTGTATTGTCTTCTCTTCCCTGTCCCGTGCCCAGGCCCGGGGCGCTCAATGCTTCCACTTGTCAAGCAGCTCCTGCTTGTACCGGAAATCGAACAGTCCCGCCATGGGAATCTCCTCATAGTCCGCCGGGTAGTTCCGGATCCCGGGGGCGGGCATGTCCGTATAAATCCTGTCCGGGTTGAACAGGGCGCACTGGGGTCTGTTCAGCTCGTTGAAGAGGAAGCTGAAGACCTCCCGGACGGCGTCCCTGGTCTCGTGGCCGGAGATCATGCCCATGGTGAACAGGTCGAAAGCCAGGCCCTGTTCAGGAACCACAACGGTCAGGCCCTCGTTCTCGTTGGCGCAGTTCACGCACTGCCAAAGAAGGCCGTAGGCGATGGCGGCGTCGCCCCGGACGGCCGCCTTGGCCGGCGCCGAACCCGAGGTGGTGTACTCCTTGATGTTGGGGTTCAGATCCTCAAAGTACCGGAGCCCGGCTTCCTCCCCCAGAAGGGTGATCATTCCGTTGTAATAGCTGTATCCGGTCCCGGAGGACATCGGAGACGGCATGGAAATCAGGCCCCTGTACCCGGGATTCAGCATATCCGCGTAGGTGGCCGGAACCGGAAGGCCCTTCTCCTCCAGCAG
>CAMVDI010000181.1 GCA_947166205.1 uncultured Clostridia bacterium | reverse complement strand
CTGGGTATTCCGCATCAGGGACCAGCGGCGGATCAGCTTCAGACGGGAGAGATACGCGAAAAAGGAACTGGCCATCTTCACCTCCGAAAACGGAAAACCGGCGGCCGCCGGACCCGAAAGGCCGCCGGACGGTATGAAGGGATTATACCCGTTTTTTCGCGGAGGGGCAACCCCGGCCTTGCGGGAAAACGGCGGCAAGAGTATAATAAGCCGGTGAAAAAAACGCCGGAGCTTTTTGCCGCGGCGGATCAGGAAACCGCCGGAGCCCGGCGGGGAGGAAGGAATATGCGGCTGAATATCGCGATTGACGGCCCGGTCGGCGCGGGGAAATCCTCCGTGGCGGACGCGGTGGCGAAAAAACTGGGCATTCTGCATCTGGATACCGGAGCCATGTACCGGGCGCTGGGGCTGAAGGCGCTGCGGGAGGGGATCGATCCCGGGGACGAGGAAGGAATCGTCCGCCTCAGCGAGAAGCTGGACCTGACGGTCCGCGTGGGCGAAGGCGGCCAGGAGACTCTGCTGGACGGGGAGGACGTGAGCGGCCTGATCCGGACCCCGGAGGTCAGCATGGCCGCCAGCACGGTCAGCAGATACGCGGCTGTGCGGAAAAAGATGGTGGCGCTGCAGCAGAAACTGGCGGCGGAACAGGATATGGTGCTGGACGGACGGGATATCTGCACCACCGTGCTGCCCGGCGCGCCGGTCAAGGTCTTCCTGACGGCCAGCCCCGAGGAACGGGCGAAGCGCCGCTGGAAGGAGATGCGCGAAAAGGGAGAGACGGACACCTATGAGGAAGTGCTCCGGCAGGTTCTGGCCCGGGACGACCAGGACATGCACCGGCCCGTGGAACCCCTGCGCCGGGCGGAGGACGCGGAGCTCGTCGACACCACCTGCCTGAGCTTTGACGAGTCGGTGGACCGGATCATCGAGCTGACGGAGGGCCTGAAAAGATGAAGGCAGAGGTGCTGATCGAAAAAAAGACAGGCGTCTACAGGCTGACCCGGGTACTGGCCTTTCTCGCGTTTCACACGGTTCTGCCGGTGAAATACCACGGGGTTGAAAAACTCCGGGGAGCGGAGGGCCCCATGGTGCTCATCTCCAATCATCTTCACGCGCTGGATCCTTTCATTCTTGCCTATCCGATCAAGGATCAGTGCGTCTTTCTGGCCAAGAAGGAGCTGGCGAAAAACAGATTCGTGACCCGGCTTCTGACCCGGCTGCACTGCATCTTTGTGGACCGGCACAACGCGGACATGGAAGCCATGCGCGCCTGCATGAGGACGCTGAAGGCGGGGAAGACGCTGATCATCTTTCCGGAGGGAACCCGGCACCACGAGGGCCAGATGCAGCAGATCGAGAACGGCACCGCCCTGATCGTGCTCCGGGGGAAGGCGCCGCTGATTCCCTTCTATCTGGACCGGCCGCTGAAGCTTTTCCGCCGGGTGAACGCCTACGTCGGGGATCCGATTCCCTACGGGGACCTGCTGGAGCGGGGCGTGAACATGGAAACCTGCGAGGAGCTGAACCAGCGCATGCGGGAAACCTACCGGGAGATGATCCGGGCCAGCGGGAAGCAGCCCCCGGAGGCCGCGTGACGGAACGGAGGCGGGCCGGAGGGAAGAGCGGCCGGAATTGAAAAAAATTTTTTTCACCTGCAGGAAAAAATGCAGGGACGGCGAAAAGGATATAATCAGAGCTTTTTTACGAAAGTTCGGGGAAGGACTGGATCCATGACCGTTGAAGTCGCCCGGCACGCGGGTTTCTGTATGGGCGTTTCCAGAGCGGTTCAGGCCGCGGAGGCCGCTGCGGCGGACGGGATTCCCTCCTGCACCCTGGGGGAACTGATACACAACCCCAGCGTGGTGGCGGATCTCGAAGAGAAAGGACTGGCGGCCATCCGGGATCCGGAGGAGGCCGCCGGCCGGAGAGTTCTGATCCGAAGCCACGGGGTTTCGCCCCGGGTCATGGATCAGCTGCGGGCCGCGGGGTGTGAGATCCTGGATCTGACGTGTCCCTTCGTCGACCGGCTTCACCGCATCGTCGCGGAGGGGACGGCGGACGGCTCCCCTGTGGTTGTCGCGGGGGAAAGGGAGCATCCCGAGGTTCAGGGCACCGCGGGCTGGGCCCACGGGGAGGTTTACTTCGCCGCGACCCCGGAAGAGGCGGAGCGGCTGCCCGCCATGGACCGGGTTCTTGCCGCTTCGCAGAGCACCCTTCCGTCGGAGCGCTGGGAGGGGATCCTCCGGGTGCTGGAGAGAAAGGCCGCCCGGCTGGAAAGCCACTGCACGATCTGCAGCGCGACCCGGATCCGCCAGAAGGAAGCCGTCGAGCTGGCCTCCAGGGCGGACCGGATGATCGTGGTGGGCGGAAGGAACAGCGCGAATACCCGAAAGCTGTATGATCTGTGCCGGGCGGAATGCCCGGAAACCATCCTGGTAGAGAGTGCGGCGGAGATACCGCCGGCCTTTGCAAATACAGATCCCGGTATGATTGGGATCACCGCCGGAGCGTCGACCCCGACGGATTCACTTAAGGAGGTTGTCACACGCATGAACGAACTGGAGAACAAGAACCTGACCCCTGCCCCCGAAGAGGAGAACAACGAAGACTTCATGCAGCAGGTCGAAGCGACCATGGTTCGGATCCGCCCCGGTCAGACCGTGACGGGCAAGGTGGTCCAGATCACGGAGGATGAAGTCAGCGTCAACATCGGCTACAAAGCGGACGGCCTGATGAAACGCGATGATCTGGTGGACCAGGATGTCAAGCTGGGCGACGAGATTGAAGTCGAAGTCGTGAAGGTCAATGACGGGGAGGGCAATGTGCTGCTGAGCCAGCGCAATATCGTCAACCGCAAAGCGTGGGATGCCCTGATGGCCAAGAATGAGGCCGGTGAATACGTCGAAGGCGTCGGCAAGGAAGCCGTCAAGGGCGGCCTGATCGCTCTGGTGGACGGGATCCGCGCTTTCGTGCCCGCCAGCCAGCTGAGCCAGCGCTATGTCGAAAAGATCGCTGACTTTGTCGGCAAGGAAATGAAGCTGAAGATCATCGAGGTCGATGAGCAGAAGAAGCGCATCGTCGCCAGCCGGAAGGCCGTGGTGGCGGAGGAAGCCGCCGCGAAGAAGAAGGAAGTCTGGGACAAGCTGGAAGAGGGCATGGTGATCCACGGGATCGTGCGCCGGCTGACCGACTTCGGCGCCTTTGTGGATCTGGGCGGCGTGGACGGCCTGATCCACATCACCGACCTGAGCTGGGGCCGCGTCAAGC
>CAMVDI010000180.1 GCA_947166205.1 uncultured Clostridia bacterium | reverse complement strand
AACCTGTGACCCCTTGCTTGTAAGGCAAGTGCTCTCCCAGCTGAGCTATGCTCCCTTGGCGTACCGCCGAAGCCTACTGGGAACCTCCCTCGCAAGCGGCTTTGCAAATATAACTCTTTTTGCGCCTCTTGTCAAGCGGAAAATTCATCTTTTTTCTTCGCCCGGCGCCGGGGGTTGTTACAGAATTGTAAGATCCGCCGCCTTGACGCGGGTGTGAAAAGATGGTATCTTTGCGCCGGTGGATCTTTAAGGCGGTACGGGATACCGACAAGATGCGCGCTTCTTTCCTTGTGCCTGTTCGCAGCTTGCCGTGTTCTGAGCCGGGAAGCTCTTTTTTATGCCCTGAGGATCCGCCGAAATCAGAAATAGGGAGGATCCTGTTCAAATGAATCTTGTCTACGGAGTCAAGGATAAGCCCAGGTTCAGCCAGACCCTCGTATTCGCGCTCCAGCAGCTGCTGGCCATTCTGGCCGCCACCATTGCCGTGCCCACCATCGTCGGAAACGGCATGAGCCAGAGTGCCGCCCTGTTCGGCGCCGGCGTCGGAACGCTGGTCTACCTCTGCTTCACGAAGTTCAAGAGCCCCGTCTTCCTGGGATCCAGCTTTGCCTTCCTGGGGTCCATGTTCGCCGCCTTCGGCGGAGCGGCTTCCACCAGCGTGGGTTACGCGGGCCTGCTGATCGGCGCCGCCATGGCCGGTCTTGTCTATGTGCTGATCGCCCTGATCGTGAAGGCCGTCGGCGTGAAATGGGTCAACCGGCTCATGCCCCCTGTAGTGATCGGCCCCACCGTGGCGATCATCGGTCTGAGCCTCGCGGGCAACGCCATCAGCGACGCGCTGCACGGCGCCATCGTCAACAGCAGCGGCGCCTATGAGCTTCACCTGGCTTCCGGGGTTCAGCTGGTCTGCGCGCTGATCACCCTGATGACGGTCATCTACTGCTCCATTCACAAGCGCAAAACCATGAATCTGATTCCCTTCGTGCTGGGCATCGCCGCCGGCTACATCGCCGCCCTGACCTTCACCCTGATCGGCCGCGCTACCGGCAATGACGCGCTGAAGGTGCTCGATTTCTCCGCCTTCTCCAATATGAAGTGGGTTCCGGATTTCGCCTTCGTGGAGGCCTTCAAGGGCTTCGGAGCCGTGGACGGCAAGTACCTGGCCACCATCGCCGTGGCCTATGTGCCCGTGGCCTTCGTGGTCTTCGCCGAGCATATCGCCGATCATAAGAATCTGTCCACCATCATCGGTCAGGAGCTGCTGGAGGATCCCGGCCTGCACAGGACCCTGCTGGGCGACGGCGTCGGATCCATCGCGGGCGCCTTCTTCGGCGGATGCCCCAACACCACCTACGGCGAGAGCGTCGGCTGCGTCGCCATCACCGGAAACGCCTCCGTGATCACCATCCTGGCCACCGCCGTTCTGGCCATGGCCGCCAGCTTCTTCGCTCCCTTCGTCACGCTTCTGAGCACCATCCCCAACTGTGTCATGGGCGGCGTCTGCATCACCCTGTACGGCTTCATCGCCGTCTCCGGTCTGAAGATGCTCCAGAAGGTGGATCTGAATGACAACGGGAACCTGTTCACCGCCTCCGTGATTCTTATCTGCGGGATCGGCGGCATGACGCTGCAGGTCGGCTCGGTCACCCTGACTGAGATCGCCTGCGCGCTCTTCCTGGGCATTCTGGTCAATCTTCAGGTGAACCACCCCCTGAAGGTGAAGGGGAAGTCCGGCAAAAAATGATTCTGAAATCCGTCATCATGGACGAGGCGGCCATGCGCCGCAGCATGGCCCGCATCACCCATGAACTGATCGAAAAAAACAACGGCCCCCAGGATCTGATTCTCCTGGGCATCCGGCGGCGGGGGCTTCCCCTCGCCGCCATGCTCCGGGAGAACATTCTCCGCTTCGAAGGCGTTCAGGTCCCCCTGGGCAGCATTGATATCAGCCTGTATCGGGATGACCTGACGGAGAAGCAGGATCTGCCCGAAACCGGAAAAAGCGATATTCCCTTTGATATCCGCAAAAAAAAGCTGGTCATCGTGGATGATGTGATTTATACTGGACGTACAGCCCGGGCGGCCATCGACGCGGTTTTTCGTCTGGGCCGGCCCCGGCTGGTTCAGGGGCCACCGGGAGCTTCCGATCCGGCCGGATTACGTTGGAAAGAACATCCCGACCAGCCATTCGGAGATGGTTTCCGTCCTGTTGGACGAGTTTGACGGAAAGACGGAGGTACAGCTCTTTCAGCTGTAAAGCCTCCCTCCGGCCGCCGTGTTCGCCCCTCCGGGGCGGAATTCCGTTTCGCCGGCAGTTTCTCTCCCCGGGTGGGGACGGTTCTTGTTTTGGGGAAAGGAGATATTACAGATGCTGCAGTTGAACGAAAAAGGCCTGCGTTCCCCCCAGGAATGGCAGGAGAAGGGGTACAGGCTGCCCGCCTTTGACCGGGCTGAAATGATCCGGAAAACGGAAGAGGCTCCCGCCTGGGTGCATTTCGGCGCCGGAAACATCTTCCGGGCCTTCCAGTGCGCCGCCATGCAGAAGCTTCTGGACGCGGGGAAAGCCGATACCGGGATCGTCGCCGTCGAAGGCTTCGACTATGAGATCGTGGAAAAGGGGTACCGTCCCTGTGACAATTATTCCCTGCTCGTGACCCTGAAGGCGGACGGCTCGGTGGAAAAAACCGTCATCGGCTCCATCGCCGAGTCCCGGATTCTGGACAGTGAAAATCCCGCCGAGTTCGGCCGTCTCAGAAAGATCTTCGCCAGCCCCTCCCTGCAGCTGGCTTCCTTCACGATCACGGAGAAGGGCTACGCGGTCCGGGACGCTGAGGGGCGGATTGCCCCCGCCGTTCAGGCGGATCTGGATGCCGGGCCCGCCGCGCCCCGGAGCTATCTGGGCAAGGTCGTCTCCCTGCTCTATGCCCGCTATCAGGCCGGCGCCCTGCCCCTGGCCATGGTCAGCATGGATAACTGCTCCCATAACGGCGAGAAACTGTTCCAGGCGGTCCGGACCTTTGCGGAGGGCTGGAAAGATGCCGGGTTCCTGGCCTACGTCTCCGATCCCGCGAAGGTTTCCTTCCCCTGGACGATGATCGACAAGATCACGCCCCGTCCCGACGCCTCGGTGGAGGCGATGCTCCGGGCGGACGGGCTGCAGGGGCTGGATCCCGTGGTCACCTCGAAGCACACCTGGATCGCTCCCTTCGTGAACGCGGAGGAAAGCGAATACCTGGTGCTGGAGGATGCCTTCCCCAACGGGCGCCC
>CAMVDI010000179.1 GCA_947166205.1 uncultured Clostridia bacterium | reverse complement strand
GACCTCCGCCGCGAAGGTGATGGAGCTGTATTACTGCCGGCCCTCCATCAAGGATGAACCGGACGCGGAGGATCACGGCGCCGTGCGGGGCGGAATCGAGTTTGACCATGTGACCTTCCGCATTGACGGAAAGACGATTCTGCGGGATGTGAGCTTCTCCGTTCAGCCCGGCCAGACCGTCGCGGTCATGGGGCCCACCGGCAGCGGAAAGACCTCCCTGATTCATCTGCTGGCCCGGTTCTACGATGTGTCGGAGGGACGGGTGCTGGT
The DNA here is from genome assembly GCA_947166205.1 of uncultured Clostridia bacterium. The sequence continues at coordinate 3,008 of CAMVDI010000179.1, read as the reverse complement.
GGACGGATGCGACGTGCGTCAGTGGAAGCTGAGCCAGCTCCGGGGCGGAATCGGCACGGCCACCCAGGATGTCTTCCTCTTCTCCGACACGGTGGAGGGGAACATCGCCTTCGGCAATCAGGATCTGACGCTGGAGGAGGTCAAGGACTTTGCCCGCCGGGCGGACGCGGCGGAGTTCGCCGAGAAGCTGCCGGAGGGATACGATACGATCATCGGCGAGCGGGGCGTGGGCCTCTCCGGCGGACAGCGGCAGCGCATCGCGCTGGCCCGGGCGCTGGCGGTGCGCCCGGGGATCCTGATCATGGATGACACGACTTCCGCCGTCGACAGCGAGACGGAGCTCTATATCCAGGATCAGCTCCGGAACCTGCCCTTCGACTGCACCAAATTCATCATCGCGCAGCGCGTTTCCTCCATGCGGGACGCGGACCTGATCCTCGTGCTGAAGGACGGGGCGGTGGCCGAGCGGGGGACGCACCGGGAACTGCTGGAGAAGCGGGGCTACTACTGGCAGACCTACTGCCTGCAGTACGGCATTCCCATGAAGGAGGCGGGCTGAGATGGCACGGAACAAATTTGATGTGGACGAGCGGCTGGAATCCCCCTTTCGGTGGAAGCACCTGAAGCGGGCGGGAAAGTACATCGCCAGGCACAAATTCCGGATGACGGCGGCCCTGCTGCTGAGCGCCATGGCCAGTGTCGCCACCCTCTATATTCCGAAGATCACCCAGTGGGTGCTGGACGAGGCGGTGCCGAACCGGGACACGGCCATGATCGGACGGATGGCCATGCTCTTCGTCGGGGTGATCGCCCTGAGCATCGTCTTCACGACCATCCGGTCCCGGATGATGGCCCACGTGAGCCAGCGCATCATCCACGACATCCGCAGCGACCTGTTCGCGCATCTGCAGAAGCTGCCCTTCAGCTACTACGACAGCCGGCCGGCGGGCAAGATCCTGGTGCGGGTCATCAACTATGTGAACTCGGTTTCGGACATCCTGTCCAACGGGATCATCAACATGATCCTCGAGATCATCAACCTGATTTTCATCGTCGTGTTCATGTACTCGACGGACCCTGTGCTGGCCACGGTCATCGTATCCGGACTGCCCTTCTTCGCGGCGGTGATCCTGATCATCAAGCCCCGGCAGCGCCGGGCGTGGCAGAACCAGAGCAACAAGAACAGCAATTACAACGCGTATCTGGCAGAATCCATCGACGGGGTCCGGGTCAGCCAGCTGTTTGACCGGCAGCAGGTCAACATCTCCATCATGGAAAGGCTGGCCACCAGCTGCCGGCAGGCCTGGATCCGGGCGGTCCGGATCAGCAATACGGTCTGGCTCACCAGCGAGACCATGACCCAGCTGGTGCTAACCTTCCTGTACATCGCCGGCGTCTACTGGATGGGCGGGGGAAAGATGGTCTCCTTCGGCGTGATCCTGGCCATGGGGCAGTATGTGAGCCGCTTCTGGCAGCCGATCACCAACCTGGCGAACATCTACAACTCCTTTGTCAACAATATCGCGTATCTGGAGCGGATTTTTGAAACCATGGATGAGCCGGTGACCGTGGACGACGCGCCGGACGCGGAGACCCTGCCGCCGATCAGCGGCGAGGTGGACTTCGAGGACGTGACCTTCTCCTACGAGGAAGGCACGCCCGTGCTGGATCATCTGAACCTGCACGTCCGCGAAGGGGAAAGCATCGCGCTGGTGGGCCCGACCGGGGCGGGGAAGAGCACGGTCATCAACCTGCTGTGCCGCTTCTATAACCTGGACAGCGGCAGAATCCTGCTGCACGGGAAGGACGGCAAGACCCACGACATCAGCCGGGTCACGCTCCGGTCCCTGAGGAGCCAGCTGGGCATCATGCTGCAGGACAGCTTCATCTTCTCCGGCACGCTGATGGACAACATCCGGTACGGCCGGCTGGACGCCACGGACGCGGAGGTGATCGAGGCGGCCCGGCGGGTTCAGGCGGACACCCTGATCCGGCGGATGCCCCAGGGGTACATGACGAACGTCAAGGAGCGGGGAAGCAACCTGAGCCAGGGGGAAAAGCAGCTGGTCGCCTTCGCCCGGACGCTGATTTCCGACCCGGCCATCCTGATCCTGGATGAGGCGACCTCCTCCATCGACACCCAGACGGAGAAGCTGCTGCAGGAGGGAATTCAGGAGCTTCTGAAGGGGCGGACGAGTATCATCGTGGCCCACCGGCTGTCCACCATCAAAAACTGTGACCGGATCCTTTATATCAGCAACAAGGGGATCGCGGAGATGGGCAGCCATGAGGAGCTGATGGCCAGGCGGGGGCTGTACTACGATCTCTATACCGCCCAGACAGGGGAAAACGCCGCCTGAGGGGAGCACGGAAGAGGCGGCCGGCAGGATTCTCCGGCCCGCCGCCGAATACCGGGATCAGGGGCACGCGGAAACCCGGGGATTTCGGGAACGGGATCGCGGGAACGGAAACGCGGGAACGGAAACCGGAAACTGAGAGCCGAAACGGAAACACAGGAACGGGAAAGGGCACAAAGGGACAGAACGCCGTGGCGCGGAACAGCGCCGGGCGAAAAAAGGAGGAAACAGAGATGGGTCATTACCGCAATTTTACGCTGGCAACCTACTTCGTCGCGCACGCGGCCGCCCGGGTCACCAGGGAGGAGCTGGAGGAACAGCTGGCCTTCATGGAGAAGTATCTCCGGCTGGACAAGGTCTATCTGGAGCCCTGGCGGGGAGAACTGGCGTCCCATGAGCAGATCGAGATGATCCGGGAGGTCTTTCACGCCCACGGCGTTCAGGTGGCGGGCGGGCTGACCACGGTGATCCCCACGCCGGAGGGAGCGCATCCGAAGCAGCGGCTGTTCAACACCTTCTGCTACAACGATCCCGCCATGCGGAAAAAGCTCCGGGAGGTCAGCGCCTTCATCGGCGCCCACTTCGACGAGTTCATCATCGACGATTTCTTCTTTACCAACTGCGCGTGCGAGAGCTGCCTGAAGGCCAGGG
>CAMVDI010000178.1 GCA_947166205.1 uncultured Clostridia bacterium | reverse complement strand
GCTGTCCCGGATCGTGCTGAAGGCCTGCGCCTTCCGCCCGGAGGACCGGTTCCAGACCGCCGCGGATATGATCGCCGCCCTGGACAACTACCAGCGGAAGGCGGTTCCCCTGTCGGATTATCCCTCCGACGATGAAACCCTGAGCATGTCCGCCCAGCTCCATATGGCTTCCTGGTCCACGAAAACCTCCAGGGCCGGCGCCGCGCAGCGCAGGAGCGCCGGAGCCGGGGCCGGAAGCGTTCCCCAGGCTCAGGCGCCCGGATACGCCGGGGCCGGAGGCGTTCCCCAGGCCCAGGCGCCCGGATTCGCCGGTGCAGGAAGCATCCCGCAGGCCCAGGCGCCCGGATTCGCCGGTGCAGGAAGCATCCCGCAGGCCCAGGCGCCCGGATTCGCCGGGGCAGGAAGCGTTCCGCGGGCTCCCGGCCCGCAGGCGGCATCCCGCCCCGTCCGGACGCCGAGAGCCGGCGAGAATCTCCCCGGGCCTGCCGAGGCGTCCGCGCTGCAGAAAAAAAAGAAAAAGCTCTGGCTGATTCCGGTGCTGGCCGCTCTGGCGGCCGGAACCGCGGCCGCTGTCCTCTTCTTCACCGGCCGGCTTCCGGCGGGCAGGGGCGGTGCCGGGCCGGGTGAGGCGCCCTGGAGCCCGGGCTCCTCGGAAACGGCGCTGCCCCATGTTTCCGCGGCGGCGGATACGGCCGCGCCTGCGGACACCCCCGTGCCCGCGCCTGCGGATACCCCCGTGCCGGCGCCCACGGATACTCCCGTCCCCGCGCCTACGGACACCCCTGTGCCCGCGCCCACGGATACTCCCGTGCCCGCGCCCACGGATACTCCCGTGCCCGCGCCTACGGACACCCCCGTGCCCGCGCCTACGGACACCCCCGTGCCCGCGGAGGCATCCGGGAGCGATTCCCCGGAGGATCTCCTGACGGAGGAGACGGAGGAGACGGCGGAGGCCATGGACGAGGATCCCGAAAACTATCCGCTGTACGGAAGAACCCTGGAAAAGAAAGTCAACGTGCGGGTCCGGACCGATACCTCCAGCAAGCGGGTCGCCTATATCACCAACAAGGGAACCCTGACGGAGATTCTCAGCAGGGAGTTCAGCTCCTCCGGCGAAAAATGGTACAAGGTGAAGCTGGAAGGCGGCAAGACGGGATATGTGCTGGCTTCCGTCATGGAGCTGCAGGAGGCGGCGGAGGTGGCCCGGTTCCCCTTCCTCGCCAAAACCCTTTCCCAGAAGATCAACCTCCGGACGGAAGCGGACAAATCCAGCCGCCGCGTCACCTATATCCGGAAAAAGGGAACCACCGTTTCCGTGCTGGATGAAGTGATCGGCGAGGACAACAAGAGCTGGTACCGGATCCAGCTGGACAGCGGCGATATCGGATACGCGCGGAGCGATCTCTTTGAGGCGGAAAGCAATTCCTCCGCCACCAGCGATTCGGCCGCCGGCCAGGCCGCGGGGGATTTTCTTCCCGTCCCGGCGAAGCTGTTCCGGGATCAGCGGAGCAACGTCTATTCCGGTCCGGGCACCCAGTTCCTGCGGCCCGCCGGCGGAAAAGCCTGGATGAATACCAACGAGAGCACCTATGTCTACGGGCAGGAAAACGGATGGATCCTGATTCAGTATCCGGTCAGCAAAACCCAGTGGCGCTTCGGATACGCCTCGCTCAGCGTGATCGCGGATCCGCAGAACGTGCCCGTCCTGAATTTCAACCGAACCACGGCCACCGTCGTCCGGAAATGCAGCATGACGGACGATCCGCTTCATTCCAAACGGAAGCTGGCGTCCCTGAAGCTGGGCCAGACGGTCACCTGTCTCGCCCGTCTGGATTCCTGGATCTATGTGGAAACGGAGACGGCCCGCGGGTTCGTGGCGGAGGAGTGCCTGAAATCCGGCACGGACTGACAGAATGATACGCGCAGCCGGCAGGCCCACAAGGGCCCGCCGGCTGTCTTTTTTCCCCCGGAAGGAGGGAGTCCGCCCCCTTCAGGCGCCCCGGGGGCCCTGCGGCGGAAGCGAAGGCTGTTTTCTATTCCAGAGGGATGCTCTGCAGCGGAAGGGTTTCGCTGTCGAAACGCGCGTATCCGGTCCAGAGGATCCGGATCTCATTTCTGTAGGGAATTCTGCACCTGACCCACCATTCCCCGTTCAGCGCGTCATAGGCCCGGCTCAGAACCTGAATATACTGGCCCTGGACGAAGTAGGTTCCCGTGTCCTCGTACTGGGTTCCGGGGCCGCTTCGGGTCGCCAGTTTCCGGACCGCCAGGCCGTACAGGCCGTCCCCGGGAGGGGCGGAGGGAAGCAGCAGCATGTCATTCCGGACATAGCCGGTCTTTCCGTTTTCCGCACGGATCTGGTACCAGAGCTCCCCGTCGTTTCCCATCGTCTCGCCGTAGACGGTCACCGGGCTCCCGGCGCTGGAGATGATCTCCACCCGCCGGCTGGACTTGTCCGGTTCCGCCCGGAGGTTCACGTTCTTTTTCTCGGTGTACGCCCGCAGGGGATAGCGGCTTTCCTCCTCGGGATCGGTATACGCCTCCGGCTCGGAGGAAATGTCCCGGACGGGTTCCGGCACCGCGGTGGGAACCGGCGTGGGCGTTGCCGTGGGCGCCGGCGTCGCCGTGGGAACCGGAGTGGGCGTCGCCGTGGGAACCGGCGTCGCCGTCGGCACCGGAGTTGGCGTTGCGGTGGGAATCGGAGTCTCTGTCGCGATCGGAACCGGTGTAGCCGTGGGAATCGGAGTCTCTGTCACGGCCGGAGTCGGCGTCGCGGTGGGAACCGGTGTGGCCGTGGGAACCGGCGTGGCCGTGGGAACCGCGGCTTCCGCCTCCGGAAGAGCGGCCTGCCCCTCCGTGGGCAGGAGCGCGTTTTCATAGGCAGATTCCGGACCGGCCATCCACGGCGCGGCCTCCCCCGGGACCCCGGCGCTTTCGCCCCCGGTATTCCCCCCGTTTCCGAAGCCCCGGGTCAGAAAATATCCTCCGGCCACCAGCCCCGCCGTCACCAGGATGGCGGCCGGGATCGCCCAGAGGGCGGTTTTTCTCCCGCGGGCGGGGGGCGGAACGTTCTGCCGGCCCGGGAAGGATCCCGGCCCCCCCGCGGCGGGGCGTTTTCCCCGCTGGCCGGGGCGCTGATCGACCCGGGAGGACCAGGAGTCCATTTCCAGCCGGGCGGAGGGGCTCAGGGCGGTTTCGTCTTCCTCTTCAACGGCCAGCCGCACCGCCTTCCGCTGGTAGTTGTCCAGGGCGGCGATCATATCCGCGGCGGACTGGAACCGGTCCTCCGGGCGGAAGGCGCAGGCCTTCAGCACGATCCGGGACAGC
>CAMVDI010000177.1 GCA_947166205.1 uncultured Clostridia bacterium | reverse complement strand
ACTGTTCCAGTCCATCATGACGGAGACGCTGAAGGGCATCGTGATTGAAACCTTTGGGGCGGGCAATATTCCGGGATCCGGGGACGCCCTGCTGCCGATCATCCGGAAGGCCCGGGAAAACGGCACCGTGATTATCGTCTGCTCCCAGTGTCACCACGGGACGGTGACCCTTGGGGCGTACGAGACGTCCGCAGCGCTGAAGAGCGCCGGCGCAGTCAGCGGATATGACATCACCAATACCCACGTTCCGCTGAGAGTCAGCGTGGAAGGAAGCAAGGTCTGGGCGGACAACAACGACGCGGAGGGCCTGCGGCCCGCCTCCGTCCGGGTGAACCTGCTGGCGGACGGCAGAACCGTGCAGTCCCTGGACGTGACGGGGACCGGAAACCACTGGGCCTACAGCTTTACGGACCTGCCGGGATATGCCAACGGGCGGCTCATCACCTATACCGTGACGGAGGATCCGGTGGAGGGCTATGAGACCACCGTCGTCGGGACGGAGATCTATAACATCCGCCGGATTCCGGAGACAGAGCTGCGGCGGTACACGCTGACCATCCGCTACTGGGTGGACGGCCGGACCGCGTTCCCGGATTTCCGGGCCACGCACCTGTTCGGCGACGCGTACAACGTGGTCAGCCCCTCCATGCCGGGATACTCGGTTGACAGGGCGGTTGTCAGCGGAATCATCGTCGAGGATACGGTCATCGATGTGTACTACACCGCCAACCCGGTACATCTGACCATCTTCTATCAGTACATGGACGGCAGCATCGCGGCGGATACCTACGAGGCGACCCTGATGCCCGGCGACACCTACGACGTGGTTTCCCCGGAGATTGAAGGCTATACCGCCACGCTGGCCCGGGTCAGCGGCGTCATGCCGAACCGGGATGAGCAGTTTGTCGTCGTGTATCTCCCCGCGGAGGGAGAGCGGGATCCGGAGACGCAAAGGGTCCGGATCACCGGCGGATTCCTGCTGATCGATGACTATGGGACCCCGCTGGGCCTGGGAGAGGTGAACAGGAACGCGGGCGAAGCGATCGAGTAAGGATTCTTCCACAGATTCTTTTTGGAGAAAAAAGGGTTTTTCCGGGAGGACACAGAATTAAGAAGGACGGGAATGTATGATCCTTTGACTTTGTGAAATGTAAAAAGTGAAAGAAGAGGTTGAAGAATGAAACGGATTTTTTCGCTGCTGATTGCTTTCATGATGGTCCTGACCGGGACTCTGACCGCGCTGGCTGAGGATCCGGAAACCGCGGGAACCGTGGAAGCCGCGGAAACCGAAGAAACCGAAGAAGCCGGGGACGGGGAGGAAGAATACGTTTTCCCGGAGTACAGCTATGACGAGCTGACGGTGGGCAACCCGACGCCGGTGGAGGGAAACTTCTTCACCGACATGTGGGGCAACAACACTGCCGATCTTGACATCCGGGGGCTGCTGCACGGATATGACCTCATCTCCTGGGACAAGGAGAACGGCATGTATGTCACGAATCCCACCGTCGTCGCCGAAGGCGGACTGGTGGTGCTGGATAACGACAGCGGGGACCGGACGTATCTGATCACCCTGTACAGCGACCTGAAGTATTCCGACGGGACGCCGATCACCGCCAGGGACTATGCCTTCACCCTGCTGATGGAAACCAGTCCCGTGATCCGGGAGCTGGGCGGCACGCCCCTGCGGACCGACTATATCGACGGATACAGCGAATATGCCTCCGGCGAGGCGGCTGTGCTGAGAGGCGTGCGGATACAGAACGATACCCAGCTTCAGATTACGGTTCGGCACGAGTATCTGCCCTTCTTCTATGAGCTGGGCCTGCTGTCCTGCCAGCCCTATCCGATCCACGTGATCGCCCCTGGGTGCACGGTCAGGGACGACGGCGAGGGCGCCTATATCGACGGCCCCTTCACGGCGGATCTGCTGCGGCGGACGGTAATGGACCCCGAGACGGGATACCGGAGCCACCCCAGCGTGGTCTGCGGCCCCTATACGCTGACTTCCTTCGACGGATCGGTCTGCGAGTTTGAGAAGAACCCGTACTACAAGGGGAACGAGGATGGCATCGTCCCCATGATCGGGAAGATCCGCCTCGTCCCGGTGGAGAACGACACCATGATCGCCCAGCTTGGCGCCGGCGAGGTCGGGCTGCTGAACAAGGTGACCCGGGCGGACGTCATTGCCCAGGCGGGTAACCTGACGTCCACGGGATACTACACCAGCGCGAACTATCCCCGGGTGGGTCTGGTCTTCATCAGCTTCAACTGCGAGCGGCCCGGGCTGAACAGTCAGGCCGTCCGGCAGGCGATTGCCCACTGTCTGGACAAGGATCAGGTGATCACGGACTATACCGGATACTACGGCCTGCGGGTGGACGGATACTACGGGCTGGGCCAGTGGATGTACCAGCTGCTGGCCGGGACGATCCTGCCCCCCGTGGAAGAGCCGGAGGAGCAGACCGCTCAGGCGCAGCAGGAATATGAGGAAGCGCTGGCCGCCTGGGGGGAACTGAGCCTGGACGATATCCCGAAGGACGAGCTGAACGTGGAAGAGGCGATCCGCCTGCTGGAGCAGGAAGGGTGGACCCTTGGCGCTGACGGCATCCGGACGAAGGACGGCGTCTCCCTTCGGATGACGCTGGCCTATCCCCAGGGGAACAACGTGGGTGAGAGCCTGGAGCGGAACTTCGCGGCCCATCTGCGGGAGGCCGGCATCGAGCTGACCCTGCAGCCCATGGAGATGGGGGCCCTGCTGGATCAGTTCTATCACCGGGGAGAGCGGACGGCCGACATGCTGTATCTGGGCAGCAATTTCGACATGATGTTCGATCCTGCCGCCCATTTCCAGTCCGGGGAATCCGCGACGCACACCTGGGACTATACGGAGGCGGCGGACGAGGAGCTCTACCAGCTGGCGCTGTCCATGCGGCAGACCGAGCCCGGCGACCTGCTGGGATACTGCCAGAAGTGGCTGGCCTTCCAGCAGCGCTTCGCGGAAGTCAAGCCCATGATTCCGCTGTACTCCAACGTCTATTTCGATTACTTCCCCACGATCCTGCATAATTACTATCCTTCCGGAGCCGCTACCTGGACCGAGGCCGTCCTGAGCGCCTACCTCAGCGACGCCGAGGACGCAGAGGAAGAGGAGCCGGGCGAGGGCGAAGTCACGTTCGACGATTTCTGATCCCAATGAACCTGGTTCGTAAACCTGGGACGCTGCGGAAGCAGCGTCCTTTTTTCTGAGCTTGAAACTGCGGCCGAAGCTGTCCATTATTGCTCTGCTGATTTATTGTGGTAAATCAATAAAGAAGCCACATAACATGAATAATAAACGT
>CAMVDI010000176.1 GCA_947166205.1 uncultured Clostridia bacterium | reverse complement strand
ATGGACGGGAAAAAGCTGACCTGGGTAGCCCTGCGCGGAGCGGACAGAGCCAGGAAGGATCTCGAAGAACATACGGAGATGGCGCTTTCCGCGCTGAAGAAACTGCCATGGGATACTTCCTTCCTGGAGAAAATGGCCAGGGATAACATATCCAGAAATACCTGAAAGGAGAGAGCAGCATGAACATGGATCATTTTCTGGAAGAAGTTGTAATTAAACGGAAGAACGGAATCAACCGGGTGATGTATATTCTCAGCTGGCTGATCCTCATCCTTTCCGGGCTGATCGCCATGATGAGCCTTTCCGGCATTATGGGGCAGGGCGGGTTCAACTTCTATGCCCTGATCATGACGGTGGTTTTCGCCGGAATTGCCGTATACATCTACTTCTTTCACGACAAACTGCTGACAGAGTACGAGTATACCTTCACCAACGGCGCTCTGGATTTCGCGGAGGTCTACAACAACAAGAAGCGGAAAAGCCTCGGAAGCCTGAATGTGCGTACTGTTGACGCCTTCGGAAAGGTTTCCTCCGGTTCCTTCCACCGCTACCTGAACATGCCGGGCATCAAGCGGATGAACTGGTTTCTGAACCGGGACGCGGAACTGTATTATTTCTATTTCTCCAAGGACAGCGTCAAGAAGATGATTGTTCTGGAGCCCAGCGAGGAAATGGTCGGAATGATCAAACAGTACATCCCCAGGGGTGTCTGGCAGGAAAACTGAAGAAAAGGGACCTGACGCCCGCAGGCCGGCAGTCATCCGGATTCCGATGTCCGCGCTCCGCCGTGAGGGAACGGTGCGTGCCGTACACCGGGCGGCAGCGGGACAGGATTCTGTCACGTAAAGCCCGCCAAAGCGGGGAAGAAAGAGGAAATCGATTTGAAAGAGCTGTTGATGGTCCGCTACGGGGAGATTTTTCTCAAAGGTCTGAACCGTCCCTATTTTATCCGGTCACTGGTCCGGAAAATCCGGTATGCCCTTCGGGGACAGGGCACCCAGGTATGGGTTCATGACGGAAGAATCCTGGTGGACGGGATTCAGGATATGGAGACCGTCATCGAACGGGTTACCCATGTTTTCGGTGTTCACAGCGTCTGTCCCGCCGTTGAGATGCCCAAAGAGGATTTTGACGCGGTCTGCGCCCAGGCCGTTCGGATGATGGCCCCCCTGAAGGGCACTTTCCGGGTCAGCGCCAGGCGGAGCGACAAGCGTTATCCGCTCAATTCTCCTGCCATCAACGCGGAGATGGGGGGGCGGATTCTTGAATCCAACGGGAACCTCAGGGTGAACATTCATGATCCGGATCATGTGATGAACGTTGAGATCCGGGATCAGGCCTATCTGTATGTCCGGGTCATTCCCGGAGTGGGCGGCATGCCCGTAGGTACCAACGGAAACGCCACGCTTCTCCTGTCCGGAGGGATCGACAGCCCGGTGGCCGGATGGATGATCGCAAAGCGGGGCGTTCAGATCAACGCGGTACATTTTCACTCCTATCCGTACACTTCCGAGCAGGCGCGTGAGAAGGTGCTGGATCTTGCCCGGAAGCTGAGCTTCAGCTGCTGCGGGATCAAGGTGCACATAGTTCCGTTCACGGAGATTCAGCTTCAGATCCGGGACAAATGCCCGGAAGAATACTCTACGCTGCTGATGCGCCGGTTCATGATGAGAATCGCCGAGCGGATCGCGCGGCGGACCGAAAGCGGGGCGCTGATTACAGGGGAGAGCATCGGACAGGTGGCCAGTCAGACCATGGAAGCGCTATCCTCCACGGACGCGGTGGTGAGCATGCCTGTTTTCCGCCCCCTGATCGGGTTTGACAAAAGCGAGATCATTGAGATCGCCAGAAGAATCGATACCTATGAGCTGAGCAGCCTGCCCTACGAGGACTGCTGCACCGTGTTCACCCCGAAGCATCCAGCCACCCGGCCAAAGCTGGAGAAGGTGGAGGAGGCCGAGCGTCCGCTGGATGTTGAAAGCCTGATTGAGGACGCGCTCAAAAGTGTGGAGATTGTGGCGGTTTGACCCTTGTCAGAAAAATGACGATGTGGTATCATAAACCGGTCTGCGGAAGCGGGCGGAATCCGGCTGAACTCCCCCGGAAGGGGGATATGGGCGGTTCGCCCATTACATCAATGAAGGAGTGTGTGTCATGGCAAAGAAGACGATCGAGGACATTCAGGTATCCGGCAAAAAGGTACTGGTTCGCTGCGACTTTAACGTGCCGCTGGACGAGAACAAGCACATTACCGATGAAAACAGGATTCAGGGCGCTCTGCCGACCATCAGGTACCTGATCAAGAACGGCGCGCGGGTGATCCTGTGCTCTCATATGGGCCGCCCGAAGGGTGAGTTCAATATGAAGTATTCCCTTGCTCCCGTGGCTGCCCGGCTGAGCGAGCTGCTCGGTCAGGAAGTCAAACTGGCCAAGGATGTCATTGGTCCTGATGCCCAGGCTCTGGCCGCCGGGATGAAGGATGGGGAAGTCATCCTGCTGGAAAACGTGCGCTTCCACAAGGAAGAGGAAAAGAACGATCCCGAATTCGCCAAGGCCCTGGCTTCCCTGGCTGAAGTTTACGTGAACGATGCATTCGGTACGGCTCACCGGGCCCATGCCTCCACCGAAGGCGTCAGCCATTATCTGCATCCCTCTGTTGCCGGCTATCTGATCGGCAAGGAACTGAGCGTCATGGGCGGAGCCCTTGAGCACGCGGAAAAGCCTTTCGTGGCGATTCTGGGCGGCGCCAAGGTCGCGGACAAGATCAGTGTGATCGAGAACCTGATTGAGAAGGTGGACACCCTGATTATCGGCGGCGGCATGGCCTATACCTTCCTGAAGGCCAAGGGATACGGCGTTGGGAAGAGCCTGCTGGACGAGAGCCGCATCGACTACTGCAAGGATATGATGGCCAAGGCGGAAGCCAAGGGCGTCAAGATCCTCCTGCCTGTTGACACGGTCTGCGTCAACGAATTCCCCAGCCCCATCGACGCGCCCGTGGATACCGTGACCGTCGACGCGGATCAGATCCCGGACACCATGGAGGGCTGCGACATCGGACCGAAGACCTGCGAACTGTTCGCGGAGACGGTGAAGTCCGCCAAGACAGTGATCTGGAACGGGCCCATGGGCGTGTTTGAGAATCCCACCCTGGCCAAGGGCACCCTGGCTGTGGCGCAGGCGCTGGCGGACAGCGACGCTGTGACCATCGTCGGCGGCGGAGACAGCGCCGCGGCCATCACCCAGATGGGCTTTGCCGACAAGGTGACCCATGTTTCCACCGGCGGCGGCGCCAGCATGGAGTTCCTTGAAGGAAAGGTTCTTCCCGGCGTTGCCTGCCTGGACGAGAAATAAGATCC
>CAMVDI010000175.1 GCA_947166205.1 uncultured Clostridia bacterium | reverse complement strand
CGGAAAACGTATAATGTCCTCATCCTTCCGGAGGGAGTCTGATGATCTTGAAGAGGATGATTTGTCTGCTGACAGCGCTGGCGCTGTGCGCTTTCCTGATCCCGGCCTGCGCGGAAAGCGAGGATCCGCTGGCGAAGTTCGCGGTCCGCTACGGCCGCCGGGATGAAAAGAAGATCGCGATCACGGTGGATGATTCCTTCGCCCTTGACTGGACGTGGAAGATCCGGGATCTGTTTCACGAGCTGGGCGTCGTGGGAACGTTTTTTCCGGTCGGCATCCAGCTGCACGAGGAGGACCGGGAGGAATGGCAGAAGGTGCTGGACTACGGGAACGAAATCGGCTCCCACAACATCGGACACTATAAAATGGGTTCCTCCCATCCCTGGAACATCATTTCCGCCCTGGGCCGCTTCCAGCAGACGCTGGACGCCACGCTGGGGTATCACTATCAGGTGCACGCCTTCCGGCCGCCCTTCGGCAACATCTCGGACGACAGCGGCAGCGCGCGGAATTTCCGGGGCGCCGTGGAAACCTTCGGCTACAGCCACGTCATTCTCTGGGACGTTTCCCAGACGGAGCCGGAGGCGGCCTACCGCCAGGCCGCAAACGGCAGCATCATGCTCTACCATGCCCGGATGAAGGACTACAACTGTCTGAAGGAGCTGATTCCCCGGCTGCTGGCGGACGGATACGAGCTGGTGACCGTCAGCCAGCTGCTGGGCTGGGGGGAGAATGAGACGGGCCCGGAGCTGTACGTATACAACAGATCGGACTATGAAAAGAAATAGGACCGGCCGATGAAAAGACGGATGAGCCATTGACGCGGGGCCCTTCCCCTGATAAAATCAGGCAAAGCAAAGAGGAAAAGCCTGCCCGGACAGGTATTCCGGACGGACCTTCCGACGGAAGAGCCCGGCGCCCCGATAAAAGGAGATGGTTGTTGTGCTGAAGCGTCTGTTCGCTGCCCTGATTCTGATGTCGATTCTTCTTTCCGTATGCACTGCCTTCGCCGCCACCATGCAGCAGGGAAGCATGTATGTGAACACGGCCAACGGCCGGGCGCTGCGCTTCCGGTCCTCGAAAAGCACGACGCCCGGGAATGTGCTGGACGAGATTCCCTACGGCACCAAGGTCTATGTGCTGAGCTGGGACGGAACCTGGGCCCGGATCCGGTACAACGGGGCCGTGGGGTACGTGGTGAAGAAGCATCTGACCATCGCCCGGCCGGAGGAATACTCCGTGGTTCAGGCGGAGCGGGCCCAGGAGGATGCCGAGAAGCAGCGCCAGAAGGAGCTGAAGGCGGAGAACAGCCGTCTGGATCACTCCCGGCTCAGGAACGTGGTGCCCTATGACGTGACGGTGCGCACAGGGGTGAACGAGCTGAAGGCCAATGTGTACGTGAAGCCGGATCTGACCTCCACGATCACCGCCGCCTACAGCGAAGGCGTCCGGCTGAGCGTCTCCTCCGAGAACAGGGACTGGGCCCTGGTCTACAACGGCGCCAACGAGCAGAGCGGCTACATGCTGCTGGAGGAACTGGAACCCGATATTATGGAGGAAGTTCTCCTGGACGACTGATCCGGGGAAATCCTGCCTGAAAGGAATGAAATGACCATGGATATGAAGACCCGGATCGCGGAACTCACCCGGGAGACGCTTGTTTCCTGCTGGCCGGAGGCGGAGGGCCTCCCCGGGACGGAGGAGGTGCGGGGGCTGCTCGCTGTTCCGCCGGATCCGGCGATGGGGGACTACGCGTTTCCCTGCTTCCGGCTGGCGAAGGTTCTGCGGACGGCTCCGCCCAAAATCGCGGAAACCCTCTGCGGCGCCTGGACACACGCGGACACCGCGTCCGCCCGGCCGGTGAACGGATATATGAACTTTTTCCTGAACCGGGAAAACTTTGCCCGGCAGACGATGACCCAGCTGCTCGCGGAGGGGGAGCGCTTCGGCTCCTCCGAAGAGGGAAAGGGAAAGACCATCTGTCTGGACTACTCCTCCATCAACATTGCCAAGCGGTTCCATATCGGGCATCTGTCCACCACCATGATCGGACACAGCCTGAAGCGGATTTATGACTTTCTTGGATACAGAACCGTGGGCATCAACCATCTGGGGGACTGGGGAACCCAGTTCGGCAAGATGATCTGCGCCTACAAAAAGTGGGGCTCCCGGGAAGAAGTTGAGCAGGGAGGCGTGGACGCGCTGACCGCCCTTTACGTCCGCTTCCACGAGGAGGCGGAAAAGGATCCCTCCCTGGAGGACGAGGGGCGCGCCTGGTTCAAGAAGATCGAGGACGGGGACGAGGAAGCCCTTTCCATCTTCTCCTGGTTCAAGGACCTGACGCTGCGGGACGCGGCCCGGGTGTATGACCTGCTGGGCGTGCAGTTCGACAGCTATGCCGGGGAAAGCTTTTACAACGACAAGATGGACCGGGTTATCGACGAGCTGAAGGAGAAGAATCTTCTGACGCTGAGCGAGGGCGCCTCGGTGGTGGATCTGAGCGGGGACAACATGCCCCCCTGCCTGATCCTGAAGAAGGACGGAGCGACCCTCTACGCCACCCGGGACCTGGCCGCGGCCATTTACCGCCAGGAAACCTATCACTTTGACAAGTGCCTGTACGTGGTGGCCTATCAGCAGGACCTGCATTTCCGGCAGATTTTCCGGGTTCTGGAGAAGATGGGATACGCCTGGGCGAAGAACTGCGTACACGTGTCCTTCGGCATGGTCAGCTTTGAGGGCGAGGCCCTCTCCACCCGGAAGGGCAACGTGGTGCATCTGGACGATCTGCTGAATCAGGCCATCGAAAAGTCCGCGGAAATCATCCGGGAGAAATCCCCGGATCTGCCGGATCGGGAGACCGTGGCCCGCCAGGTGGGCATCGGCGCCGTGATCTATACGGATCTGAGCAACAACCGGATCAAGGATATTGACTTCAGCTGGGAGCGGGCGCTGAATTTCGACGGAGAATCCGGGCCCTATGTCCAGTACACCCATGCCCGGTGCTGCTCCGTGCTGCGGAAGGCGGAGGAGCTGAGCCTGCCGGAGCCCGACTGGAGCGCGCTGACGGACGATGAGGCCCAGGCGCTGCTCCGGCTGATGAGCCGCTTTCCGGACGTGATCCGGGAGGCCGCCGAGAAATACGAGCCCAGCATGGTGACGCGGGCGGTCACGGATATCGCCCAGGCCTACAACAAATACTATTACGAGCACCGGATTCTGGACGGGGAACCGGCCGGAACCGCCGCCCGCGTTTCGCTGACCCGGGCCGCGGCGACCCTGATCCGGACGGGGCTGTACCTGATCGGCATCGAGGCGCCGGAGCGGATGTAAAAAAATATTTTGAAAAGAAGAAGGAATTTTACAA
>CAMVDI010000174.1 GCA_947166205.1 uncultured Clostridia bacterium | reverse complement strand
GAACGGCGTCCGGATTCTGGACACGCTGCTGGACGCGCTTGTGGCCAAGGGAATCACCAACATCACGATTGTGCGAGGATACAAGAAGGAACGGTTCGACGAGCTCAGGGAGAAGTATCCGACGGTCTCCTTCATCGACAACCCGGAGTTCAACCTGGCGAACAACATCAGCTCGCTGGTCCGCGCCATCGACCTGATCGACCGCTGCTACATCTGCGAGGCGGACCTGTATATCAGCAATCCGGACGTGATCAACAAGTATGAGTATCAGACCAACTACCTCGGCGCCCGGGTCACGGAGACGGATGACTGGTGCTTCAGGAAACACAACGGATACGCCAGCGGCTATCAGAGAGGCGGAACAGACTGCTATCAGGCCTTCGGCATCTCCTACTGGAACGGGGAGGACGCTGAGCAGCTGAAGAAGGACCTGCGCAGGGTCTGCGGCATGCGGGGCGGAAAGGAAAATCTCTGGGAACAGGTGCCGCTGAAAATCATGAGGAAGAACTACCGGATCGAAATCCGGGAATGCCACAAATCCGATCTTCTTGAGATTGACAACTTCATCGAGCTGATCGCGGCCGATCCGGGGTATGCCGATTATCCCGGATATGAGGAATACAATCCCGGATCCGAGGCCGCCCGTCCCGGGGTCACAGGGGATTGACGCGGCGCGCTTCCTTCCGGGGGCATTTGTATTCTGAAAGGTTCCCAATTTGTATTCTGACTGGACTATTTCCCGACGGTATGGTATAAAATTGGGTTGTAAGCCGACGCATCCTCATTCCAAAACCTGTTGACCGGATCACCCGCTTTTTGTCACGGACGGGCGGGGACCGGCGGCGGGAACGCGGCGGGAAATACGGATAAATCCAGGAGTGAAGGGGGACCGATCCGAATGGATAAGGTTTTGCTCATTTTTGAGTATACTTTCCTGAACGGAACCGATATTCCGACAACGCTTGAAATCACGGGCTCTGTTTTTCAGAACTTTTCCGCCGCGGGGCTGTTTTCAGCCCTGCTGAACTGGTATACACTCGCGGCGGCGGTGCTGTATCTGGTCGGCCTGTGGAAGCTGTTTCAGAAATCCAACGTAAAGAGCTGGAAGGCGCTGATCCCCGGTCTGCGGGAATATGAGCTGGGCCGGTGCGCGGGGCGGGAGCCCGAGGGCCGGGTCCTGTTCGTGGTCGACGTTCTCACCATTGTGGTGGGTCTGATTCCGTCCTTTATAAGTTTCGCCATGCCGGAGGATGACCCCGAGGCGGCCCTGGGGTTCGCGCTGACCGTGATCCTGGTCGCCACGGTGGTTACCATCCCGATCCTGATGGTCGACATCATCTACAGGTACCGGGTCTGGAGCGGCATGGTGGAAGTCTACGGCGAGCGGAAACGCTGGCTGTGGCTTTGCCTGACGGCGTATACCTACTGGATTCCGGCCATGGTCTGGGGCTTCAGCGAGAAGTATCAGCCGGAGTGGAAGGTGGAGGACATTCGGGCCGAGATGGCCAGAATCGCCACCTCCGGAAGCTCCAGCGTGCTGGACGAGGGCCTGACCGTCAACCTGAAGGAGCGGACGGTTACGGAATTCTTCCAGAAAAAGGTATTGCTGCGGGACATCCACATGAGCATTCCGCAGGGCCACATGGTGCTTCTGCTGGGCGGCAGCGGCGCGGGCAAGACCACCTATCTGAACGCCATCAACGGATATGAGAAGGCCGACGCCGAGGTCATGCTGAACGGCAGCAACATGTACACCCAGTACAGGAAGATGCAGTACGAGGTGGGCTTTGTGCCGCAGAGCGAGATGATGCGCGGGAAGGATACCGTGCTGAACACCCTGCTCGACGCGGCCAAGCTGAGGCTGCCGAAGGATGTCAGCAGAAAACAGCGCGAGGACCGGGTGAACGAGGTGATGAACATCTTCGGCCTGCAGCCGGTGAAGAACAATCTGGTTGAAAAGCTTTCCGGCGGCCAGAAGAAGCGCCTGTCCATCTCCATGGAATTCATCAGCAATCCCTCGCTGTTCATCCTGGACGAGCCGGACTCCGGACTGGACGGCGTCATGGCGCGGGAGCTGTTCGTCCAGCTGCGGAAGATCGCGGATACGGGAAAGATCATCATCGTCATCACCCATACGCCGGACCGCGTGATCGACCTTTTCGACGACGTGATCGTGCTGGCGAAGGATTCCGCCCGGACGGGACGGCTGGCCTATTACGGCAGCATTGAGGGGGCGCGCGAATTCTTCCAGCGGGATACCATGGAGCAGATCGTCAAGTCCGTAAACCGCAAGGAAGAGGGCGGCGACGGCCTGGCGGACGAATACGTCATCAGGTACGCGGAAAGGAAGGTGAGCTGACATGAGTGAGACCAGGACCAGAAGAAGGCTCAGAATCCGGTACCGGGGACGGGGCGCCCAGGTCAGCATCTATTTTTCCAAGCTCCTGCGGATGTTCGTATACCAGAACGACTGGAAGGTGCTGCCCATGGCGGCGCTGATCGCGGGGCTGGTGGGCATGGTGGTCCGGAAGAGATTCTTCGTCAACATGGAAGGCACGCTGATGGGTGCCTTCGCCATGGTGTGCGTCTGCATCTGGAACGGCTGCTTCAACTCGATTCAGGTGATCTGCCGGGAGCGGGATGTGATCAAGCGGGAGCACCGCTCCGGCATGCATATTTCCTCCTATGTCTTCTCCCATATGCTGTATCAGGCGATTCTCTGCCTGGGACAGGTGATCGTGACCCAGGCCGTCACCATGATCATCGGCGTGCCCTATCCGGAGAAGGGGATCATCACGGACTGGTTCCCGCTGGAATTCTGCATTTCCATGTTCCTCATCACCTATGCCTCTGACATGATGAGCCTGTTCGTGTCCACCCTGGCCCACAATACTACCACGGCCATGACCATCATGCCTTTCGTCCTGATTTTCCAGCTGGTCTTTTCCGGCGGCATGCTGACGCTGCCCGACTGGACGAAGCCCATGACCTACTTCACGATTTCGAACCCCGGACTGAAGGTTCTGGCGGCCCAGGCGGATACGAACAACAAGCCCTACGCCACCATCGCGAGCATGATCTCCAAGATGCGGGACAGTGAAATCGGCGGAACCGTGAAGGTCGGCCAGGTGCTGGATCTGCTGCAGAACGAGGACAACGCGACGATCCGGGATCTGCGGGCCCGGGAGCTGGATCTGAGCGTGACCGTGGGCCGGACCTTCACCATCGGGGAAATCGTGGATCTGGCGGCCGGCACGGAGCAGGCCAGGGCCAGCCGGGACAAGGAGATCGCGGTGCAGACGACCGTGGGCCAGCTGATGGATCTGGTCGGGGAGGAGAAGGTGAAGACCTTCCTGGAGGAGAAGGCCGCCCGGGCCAGCTATACGGAGGACT
>CAMVDI010000173.1 GCA_947166205.1 uncultured Clostridia bacterium | reverse complement strand
ACTTTACCCATAACGTACCCGTCCTGGAGATACCTGTTTTCCCAACGACACCTGAACCGGTGCAGGAGATCACCGGGGAGAAAGAAATGAGCCAGACATTCAAAGTGTACGATCCGATCACCGGCCAGTATGTGGAACAGGAAAAGCCCGGCATGACGCCCGTGGCCGCGCCCGCCCCCCAGCCCGTGCCCACCATTCAGGTGATGCCCGAGACGCCCGAGGTTCCCGCCGCTCCCGCCGCTCCCGCGGCGCCCGCGGCCCCCGCGGCCCCCGTGATGCCGGCGAACATGCCCGTGTTCCAGCAGATGCCGGTCATGATGCTGGATCCGGCCACCGGCCAGTATGTGCAGCAGATGATGCTGATGCAGCAGGATCCCAGCACCGGAAACTGGATCCCCGTGCCGCAGATGCAGCCCGCGGCCGCTCCGGCCGCTCCGGCCGCCCCCGCGGCCCCCGTGGATCCCATCGCCCTGGCTGAACAGCAGAAAGCCGCCCTCGCCGCCCAGAAGGAAGCGGAGAAGGCCGCGATCCAGGCCCAGAAGGACGCCGAAAAGGCCGAGAAGGAAGCCGCCAAGGCCGCCAAGGAGCAGGAAGCCGCCGAGCGCCGGGCCCGGAATGACGCCCTGCGGGAGGAAGCCGCCGAGCGGGCCAGGAGGAACGACTCCATTGCCGGCCGGATCAAGAACACGGCCATCCAGACCGCGACCCGCCAGGTGACCTCCACCCTGACCAAGGGGATCACCGGCGCCATTACGGATCTGTTCGGCGGCGGAAAGAAGAAGTAAGTCCGCGCCGGGGATGTTTTTCCGGGGCCGGGAGAAGCGCCCGGCCCCTGAGATAAAATCAAGAAACGGGAGGCTAGGTTTTATGAGCAAGATGCTGAAAGAGTTCAAAGAGTTCGCGATGCGCGGAAATGTCGTGGACATGGCCGTCGGCGTGGTCATCGGCGCCGCCTTCGGCAAGGTCGTCAACTCCGTTGTGGAGATCTTCCTGAATCCGATCCTGGAGAGGCTGCCCAAGGTGGATGGCGGCGCCGGATTTACCGGCAGCCTGATCACCTTCGCCGGCGTGGTGATTGAGTTCATCCTGACCGCGCTGATCCTCTTCCTGATCATCAAGGCCATGAACAAGGCCAAGAGCCTGACCAAGAAGCCGGAAGCGCCCGCCGCTCCCACCACGAAGAAGTGCCCCTACTGCCTGAGCGAGATCGACATCAAGGCGACCCGCTGCCCGCACTGCACCAGCGAGATCAAATAACGGTTTTCCCCCGTGAAAGCGCCGCGCGGCCCGGATTCTCCGGGCGGCGGCTTTTTTTTCGGCCCGGACCCTGTATTTTTTCTGCACTTTCATCAGCCGCGGATCAGGGGATTTCCGATGAAAAAGGATCTGGGGATGGACAAGATGGCACCGATATGATAAGATATGCGCAAGTGATATACGATTTCCATATGGCCAAACTGAGAAGGGGGTATTTGCTTGGAGACGAAAACGGTGACCAATCCGCCCCGACGCAGGAAGTCTTCCGGGAGAGTCTACATCCGCAGGTATGGGACGCTCTATATTCTGCTCCTGCTTCCGGTGATCTTTTTCCTGGTTTTCCGGTACTATCCCATGCAGTGGATCGCCCTGGCTTTCAAAAAGAACAACATCATCCAGCCCCTCTGGTCCGTCCCGTGGGTCGGCTTTGAGTGGTTCGAGAAAGCTTTCCAGACCAAGGCCTTCCTCACCTCGCTGAAAAACACCATCGTGCTGAACCTGATGGATCTCATCTTCGGGTTTCCCGCGCCGGTTCTGCTGGCGCTGCTTCTGAATGAGCTGACCTTCAAGCGTTTCAAGAAGCTGACCCAGACGGTGCTCTATCTGCCCCACTTCCTGAGCTGGATCATCATCTCCGGCCTGGCCACCCGCCTGCTGGCGGACAACGACGGCCTGCTGAACCTGGTCTACAAACAGATGACCGGGAACCCCGAGTCGGCGATTCCCTTCCTGAGCAATCCGACCTACTGGCGCTGGACCTATATCGTCCTGGGCATCTGGAAGGAAGCCGGATGGGGTACGATCATCTATCTCGCGGCCCTGACCAACATCAGCCCTGAGCTGTATGAAGCCGCCGCGGTGGACGGCGCCGGCCGCTTCAGCCGGATCTGGCACGTGACGCTGCCAGGCCTGAGGCCGACGATCATCACGCTGCTGATCATGCGGATGGGCTACATCCTGGGCAGCGAGTTTGACCGGCCCCTGGCCATGAGCAACAAGCTGGTCACGGAGGTGTCCCAGCTCATCTCCATCTACGTTTACGAACAGGGCATTCAGGGACTGAAGTATTCGCTGACTACGGCCGTGGGCCTGTTCCAGAGCGTCGTCGCCGTCATCTTCATCCTGGCCACCAACGCGCTGGCCAAGCGGATGGGCGAGCGCGGAATCATGTAAGGGGGTGCTGACATGTCTGTGATCGCGGAAGCCAACAGAAACAACAAAAAGCAGTCCGACGGCATGATCCGCTCCCAGTCCACCCGGGTCGGAGACTGGATCATCGCCCTGATCTGCTTCCTCGTCATGTTTGTATGCCTGCTGCCCATGCTGAACGTGCTGGCCCGCTCCTTCTCGGACGCGGAAGCGCTGATGCGGAACGAGGTTTTCCTCTGGCCGAAGGGCTGGAACCTGATCGCGTACAAGACCATTCTTGGAAACGCGAAATACATCCATTCCCTGTGGTTCACCGCCCTGCTGACGGTGGGATGCACGCTGCTGAGCCTTTTCATGACCGTATGCTGCGCGTATCCCCTGACCTATGACCAGCTGAAGGGCGGCAAGGTGATCAACGCGCTGATCCTGTTCACCATGTATTTCAGCGCCGGTACCATCCCGCACTATCTGCTGATGAAGAACCTGAACATGCTGGACACGGTCTGGTGCATGGTGATTCCCGGATGCATCAGCGTATACAACATGATCGTCATGCGGTCCTTCTTCTACGGAATACCGGACAGCCTGCGGGAGGCGGCGGAGATCGACGGCGCCGGCCCGATCCGGACGCTGGTGCAGATCTATCTGCCGCTGAGCCTGCCGGTGCTGGCCACCCTGGCGCTGTTCTACGCGGTGGGCCGGTGGAACGGTTTCTCCGACGCGCTGCTGTACATAAAGAACGAAGAGCTCTTCCCGATTCAGCTGTACCTGTACTACGTGCTGCAGAACTCCACGCAGCAGGAAATCGCCACCCAGGAAGGCTTCGCCACCCCGGGCGTGGGCGAGACGGTCAAGATGGCGACGGTCATGTTCGCCACCGTGCCGATCCTGGTGGTTTACCCCTGGCTCCAGAGATATTTCATTGCAGGTATGACGATTGGAGCTGTAAAGGGTTAATGATTTCTGGTTCTTCGAGGCGTTTGCCTC
>CAMVDI010000172.1 GCA_947166205.1 uncultured Clostridia bacterium | reverse complement strand
CCCGCAGGTCCTCGGGCCGGGAGGTGACCAGGGGCTTTTCCCCGATGGCCTCCAGACTGCTGACCAGGGAGAACAGGTTGCCAACGCCGTAATCCACAATGGCTGTCATTCTCACAGCATTCCTTTCGTTGAAGGGATTTCGTCCCGGGCGGCCGGATCGATCTCCGCCGCCTCCCGCAGGGCTCTGGCCGCGCTCTTGAAGGTGCCTTCCAGAATATGGTGGCTGTTCTTCCCGTCCATCTGACGGATGTGAAGGGTGCAGCGGGCGGTGCGCACAAACCCCAGGAAGAACTCCTCCCCCAGCTCCGTATCAAAGGTTCCCACCTTCGGGGAGGGAATCTCCAGGGCAAAGCTCAGATGGCTCCGTCCGCTCAGATCCACTGCGGTCAGGATCAGGGTCTCGTCCATGGGCAGCAGCCGCTGGCCGTACCGCCGGATTCCCCGCCGGTCCCCCAGGGCCTCGTCAAAGGCCTGTCCCAGCGCGATCCCGATGTCCTCGACGCTGTGATGGTCGTCCACCCAGGTGTCCCCCCTGCATGTAACCTCCAGATCGAATCTGCCGTGCCGGGCAAACAGCTCCAGCATGTGGTTCAGAAAGCCAACGCCCGTATCGATCCTGCTTTCGCCTTTTCCGTCCAGGTCCAGCAGGATCCGGACCTCCGTTTCCGCCGTCCGGCGGGTCACTTCCGCCTTTCTCATTTCTTCTCCTCCAGCATCTGATCCACCGCGCGGATCAGCGCCTCCATCTGTTCCATGGTTCCGACGGTGATCCGGCTCCAGTTCCGGATCCGTTCCTGGTCAAACCAGCGGATCAGGATTCTCCGCTGCCGAAGCCCGTCCCGCAGCGCGCTTCCGGTGAAGGCGGGATGGCGGACGAACAGGAAATTGGCCCGGCTTTCGGTCGTTTCAAATCCCCGGTCCGTCAGCTGTTTCCGGGTCCATTCACGGGTTTCCCGGATGATTCCCGCCCGCTCCATGTTGATCTCGTCCTTCTCCAGGCAGGCGATGCCCGCGGCCTGGGCCAGGGAGTCCACGTTATAGGGGTTCGTGGCGTACTGGACGGTTTTCAGATCCCGGATCAGGCTCTCGCTTCCGGCGGCGAATCCCAGCCGGAGCCCCGCCAGGCTCCGGGACTTGGAAAAGGTGCGGGTCACCAGCAGGTTGTCGTACCGGGGAAGCAGCGACAGCGCGCTCTCCCGGCCGAAATCCACGTAGGCCTCGTCCACCGCCGTCACGGTATCCGGATTGCTCCGGAGAATCTCCTCGATTCCGGCCAGCGGCATCGCGACGCCGGTGGGGGCGTTGGGGTTTGCCAGAAAGACGGTTCCCCCGCACCCCGCGTATTCCGCCGGATCCACGGTCCAGTCTTCCCGCAGGGGTATTTCCCGGAAGGGAACCTGGTTGATCCGGGCAAAGACCGGATAAAACCCGTAGGTGATATCCGGGAAAACCGCCGGGCACCCGTCGTCGCAGTAGGCCATGAAGGCAAAGTTCAGCGCCTCATCGCTGCCGTTGGTCATGATCAGCTGCTCCGGACCCAGTCCCAGCCGCCGGGCCAGGGTTTTCCGCAGCTCGGTGCATTCCGGATCCGAATACAGCCGCAGCCTTTCCGCGGCCCGTGCCGCCGCTTCCACGACGCCCGGAACAGGGGGATAGGGGCTCTCATTGGTGTTCAGCTTGATCAGGTTCATCTCCCGGGGCTGCTCCCCCGGGGTGTAGGGAACCAGGTCCCTGTATTTTCCGGAGAAAAAGCGGCTCACGTTTCCTCCTCTCCCCGGCTCAGTGCGCTGCGCGCGTGGCCGGTCAGGCCTTCCTTCCGCGCGAAGAGGGCCACATCCTCCGCCACGCGGTTCAGCGCTTCCCGGGTGAAATAGGTGAACTGGGTCTTCTTGACAAAGTCGTCCACGCTCAGCGGCGAGGAGAACCGGGCCGTCCCCTGGGTCGGCAGCGTATGGTTCGGCCCCGCAAGATAGTCGCCCAGCGCTTCCGGGCAGTTTCTTCCGAGGAAGACGGAGCCCGCGTGGCGGACAGCGTCCAGATAGTCAAAGGGCTGATCCACGCAGAGCTCGAGATGCTCAGGAGCGATCTGATTGGCGGTTTCGATGGCCTCGCGAAGGTTTTCGGTCACGATGATCTTTCCCTGGCCCTCAATGGAAGCCCGGGCGATCTCCTCCCGCTCCAGCAGGGGCAGCTGCCGTTCGATCTCCGCCTGCACCGCCCGGGCCAGTTCCTCGCTGTCCGTAACCAGCACGGCGCTGGCCATCCTGTCGTGTTCCGCCTGGCTCAGCAGGTCCGCCGCCAGATGCCTGGGGTTGCTCTTTCCGTCCGCCACCACCAGGATTTCGCTGGGGCCGGCAATCATGTCGATGCCCACCGTGCCGCTGACCTGCCGCTTCGCCTCCGCCACGAAGGCGTTCCCGGGCCCCACGATCTTGTCCGCCCGGGGAACGCTCTCCGTCCCGTAGGCCAGGGCCGCGATAGCCTGGGCGCCCCCTGCCTTGATGATCCGGTTCGCTCCGCCCACGTGGGCCGCGGCCAGGATGGCGGGATTGATCCTTCCGTCCCGGCCGGGGGGCGTGGTGATGACGACCTCCCCGACCCCGGCGATCTTCGCGGGGATCAGGTCCATCAGCACCGTGGACGGATAGGCGGCGGTGCCGCCGGGAACGTACAGGCCCGCCCGTTCCACAGGGGTCACCTTCTGGCCCATGATGATCCCGTTCTCATCGTTGATCACAAAGGAGTTCCGGACCTGCCGGCTGTGAAATTTCCGGATATTGGCCGCCGCCTTCTCCAGCACCCGCAGAAACTCCGGTTCAACGGTATCCAGCGCTTCCCGGATTTCCTCCGGGGATACGGTGAGGCTGTCCAGCTGCACGCCGTCAAACTTCTCCGTGTAGTCCCTCAGGGCGGCGTCCCCCCGGGCCCGGACCTGGGCCAGGATTTCCGCCACGGTCTCCGCCACCCGGACGGTGGGCGTGTTCCGGCTGAAAACCTCTTCCGGGCTCATCCCGCTCATCTTCAGAATCCGAATCATGAAATCATCCCTCCCAGGCCGGCGGTCAGCTTTTCGATGGCCGCCCGCTTGAATTTGAATCCGCTCCGGTTGGCGATCAGCCGGGCGGAGATGGGAACTATCGTCTCCCGTACCTCCAGGTTGTTTTCCCGGAGCGTGGCGCCGGTCTCGACGATGTCCACGATCACGTCGCTGAGCCCCAGAATCGGGGCGATCTCGATGCTGCCGTTCAGATGGATGATATCGATCTCCCGGCCCATGCTCTCATAGTAGTCCCGGGCGATCCGTCCGAACTTGGTCGCCACCCGCAGCGCCCGGGTGGGATCTTCCCGGTAGCCCACCGGCGCGGCCACCGCCATCCGGCATTTTCCGATGCCCAGATCCATCAGCTCGTAGACGTCCGGCCGGTATTCCAGCCGGCTATCCTTTCCCGCCACGCCGC
>CAMVDI010000171.1 GCA_947166205.1 uncultured Clostridia bacterium | reverse complement strand
TATTTCGTGCTGAAGGACTTCGGCTCCTACTCCATGGCCCAGCGGAGGCTGGACCGGGATTACGCCAACCGGAAGAAGTGGCTGAAGATGGCCGTGACCAATACGGCCATGAGCGGCATCTTCTCCTCCGACCGGACGATCACCGAATACAACGACCTGATCTGGCATCTGGATCCGGTCCGGAGAACGGCCGCCCCGAAGGAAGAGAAGCCCGCGGAGAAGTCCGCCCGGCCTTCCGTGAAGAAAGCCCCGAAAAGATAAAATACGGTGAACGGCCCGAAGCTTCCGGATTTTCCGGAAGCTTCGGCGTTTTTTCCCCCTTGTTTTTTTTCTGTATCCGGGGCCCGGTATCTTGCGGAGGGCCGGTCCCGGTGATATAATCCGTGCAAGTCAGAGGGCGGGATGCCCGGACGGAAAGGAAAGAACCATGAAGCGGAATTTCAGCTTTTTTTACGCTTACTGCTTTACCTTCAGGAGGATGAACGGGGTAAGGTAATTTGCGCATGGCTTTTTTCCGGAAAACGGAGAGAAAACGGGGCCCGCGGATTACCGCGGGCCCTTTTTTCAGGCCTTCGCGGGGAAGGAAAAACGAAGCATAGGGAAGGAGCGTAACACCATGATTATCGCGCTGAAAAAGAACATCCGGGCGGACGAGCGGGACCATCTGATCCACTGGCTGGAGAGCTACGGCGTCCGGACCCACATCTCCGAAGGAGAGTACCAGACCATTATCGGGCTGGTGGGCGACACCACG
The DNA here is from genome assembly GCA_947166205.1 of uncultured Clostridia bacterium. The sequence goes on along the minus strand of CAMVDI010000171.1, from coordinate 2,729 downwards.
CAGATCGATACGGACCTGATCAGCGGGCTGAGCATCGTGGACAGCGTGACCAGGATCTCCGAGCCCTTCAAGAAGGCGAACAGGAAATTCCATCCCGACGACACGGTGGTGCGGATTTCGGAGGAAATCGCCTTCGGCGGGGGAGAATTCCAGCTGATCGCCGGCCCCTGTTCCGTGGAATCGGAGGAGCAGGTGGAGACCATCGCCCGGGCCGTCCGGAAAAGCGGCGCCGGGGTGCTGAGGGGCGGGGCCTTCAAGCCCCGGACCTCTCCCTACGATTTTCAGGGACTGCACGAGGAAGGACTGCGCATTCTGGAGAACGTCCGGCGGAAGACGGGCATGCCCATCATCACGGAGATCATGGACATCGGTCATATTCCCCTGTTCGAAAACGTGGACATCATCCAGGTGGGGGCCCGGAACATGCAGAACTTTGAGCTGCTCAAGGAGCTGGGAAGGCTGAAGAAGCCGGTTCTGCTGAAGCGGGGGCTGGCCAATACCATCAAGGAGCTGCTCATGAGCGCGGAATACATTATGGCCGGGGGAAACGAGCAGATTCTCCTGTGTGAGCGGGGGATCCGCACCTTTGAAACCTATACCCGGAATACGCTGGATCTGTCCGCCGTGGCCGTGCTGCACGAACTGAGCCACCTGCCGGTGGTGGTCGACCCCAGCCACGCCACCGGAGCGGCCCGCTATGTGCGGCCCATGGCGCTGGCGGCGGCGGCCTGCGGGGCGGACGGCATCATGATTGAGGTGCACAACGATCCCGCCCACGCCAAGTGCGACGGTCCCCAGTCCCTGACGCCGGAGCAGTTCGACGAAACCGCCGCCGCGATCCGGAAGGTCAGGGAAGCGGTCAGAAACTGACAGGGACATCAGACTGCCGCCGGAAGGCGGCGTACAGGCGAGGAAGATGAGAACAATGGCAGAAGCAAGGACGGAAGAAGCAAGGATCGGCGTGATCGGGCTGGGGCTCATGGGGGCCTCCCTGACCATGGCCTTTGAGCGGACGGGACTGAAAACCGCGGGAAGGGACGCGGATCCCCGGGTGCAGGAATACGCGATGCTGACGGGGGCCGTTTCCGGGGAGCTGACGGAGGAAAAGATCGGGGAATGCGATTTCCTCTTCCTGGCCACCTATCCCGAGGCCGCGGTGCGGGAGCTGGAGAAATGGGCGCCCCGGATCCGGAAGGACGCCATCGTCTGCGACCTGTGCGGCGTGAAGCGGAAGGTCTGCGAGCCCTGCTTCCGTATCGCGGAGGAATACGGATTCACCTTTATCGGCGGACATCCCATGACGGGGAAGCAGTTCTCCGGCATCAAGTATGCCGCCGGGGACCTGTATCTGGGCGCCACCATGCTGCTGGTGCCCCGGGAAGGGGAGGACCTTTTCCGGATCAGCCGGCTCAGCGGAATCCTGCGCAGGGCAGGGATCGAGCGGGTCACCGTGACCACCGCGGAAAAGCACGACGAGATGATCGCCTTTACCTCCCAGCTGGCCCACGTGGTCTCCAACGCGTACATCAAATCCCCCACCGCCCGGGAGCACCGGAGCTATTCCGCGGGGAGCTACCGGGACCTGACCCGGGTGGCCCGGCTGAACGAGACCATGTGGACGGAGCTGTTTCTGGAGAACGCGGACTATCTGGGACGGGAGCTGGATCAGCTCATCGGCGCCCTCGGGGAATACAGGGAGGCGCTGCGGAAAGGGGACGCGGAAGGCCTGAAGAGGCTTCTGAAGGAAGGCCGCGAGCGGAAAGAGGAGATTGATACGGAATGGAGATCCTGAAGATCCGGACAGAGCCGGCCTATGAGGCGCTGGTGGGCAGGGGACTGCTGGCGGAGGCGGGGGAAAGAACCGCCCGGGCGGTGGGGGGCCGCAGGGTGCTGATCGCCGCCGACGAGCACGTGGCGCCCCTGTATCTGGCGCGGGTCCGGGAAAGCTATGAGAAAGCCGGATTCCGGACCGCGGAATTCGTCTTTCCCGCCGGGGAGGAAGCTAAAACCCTGGCCACCGCGGAACGCATGCTGGAGGCCGCGGCGGAGGCGGAGCTGACCCGGAGCGACCTTTTCGCCGCCCTGGGGGGCGGCGTCACCGGGGATCTGACGGGACTGGCCGCGGCGCTGTATCAGCGGGGGGTCGACTTCGTTCAGATTCCCACCACCCTGCTGGCTATGGTGGATGCCTCCGTGGGCGGAAAGACAGCGGTGAACCTTCCCCAGGGCAAGAACCTTTGCGGGGCCTTTCATCAGCCCCGGCTGGTGCTGTGCGATCCGGAGACCCTGGAAACCCTGGAGGCGCCGGTGCGGGCGGAGGGCATGGCGGAGATCATCAAGCACGGGGCCCTGAGCGGAGGAGAGCTGCTGGACCGGATCCGCTCCGGCGAACGGGGGGAACGCCTGATCGCCGACAACATCCGCTTCAAGAGCGGCATTGTTGAACAGGACGAGCGGGAGGCGGGGCCGCGCCAGCTGCTGAACTTCGGGCATACCTTCGGCCACGGGGTGGAGAAGCTGACGGGATATACCATCTATCACGGAGAAGGCGTGAGCCTGGGAATGCTGATCGCCGCCCGGGCGGCGGAGGAGAAGGGCATGTGCGCCGGAGGCGTTTTTGACGAGCTCCGGGAGATGCTGGCGGCGGAAGGGCTGCCTGTGACCACGGCCTTCACGGCGGCCCAGGTGGCGCGGGCGGTGGCGTACCTGCGCGCGTCCGAACGGGTGAC
>CAMVDI010000170.1 GCA_947166205.1 uncultured Clostridia bacterium | reverse complement strand
AGAAGCAGTCAACCGGCCGTCCAAACTGCAGTCGGAAAAACCGCGCTCCGGAGGGCCGGAACGCGGTTTCTTTCGGACCTTTGTTGGGGATCTCTGGGCCGGGTTCCCCGTTCTTTTACTCCGCCTCGCCGGAAAAGTCTTCAAACTTCCAGCAGATATGCTCCTTCCGGTGGGCGTCGCTGGAGAGGATCAGCTTCGCGCCCCTCTCCCGCAGATAGTCCCGGATATCCCGGGCGGGATACGCGTCCGTCCGGTATCCCCTGGACATGGCTCCGGTATTGATCTCAAAGGGTTTCCCCGTCTTCAGCAGCGCGTCCGCCGCGGCTCTCCAGGCGGAAACGTACCGGGGGTGGCGCGGGTCGAACCATCTTCTCTGCTCCGCGAACTTGCTGACCAGGTCAAAATGTCCGATGATATCGCACCGGGTCTGCCGGACCACGTCCGCCTCTGTCCGGAAATAGCGTTCCGCCAGGGCGTACCAGTCCCCGCCGAAGTATTTTTCGCAGTCCGCCTCCAGCCGCTCCGGCGTCCAGTCCACGCAGAGGTAATGCCCGTCCGCCATCCGGACGGAATGCACCGACCCGATCACGTAATCGTATTCCAGCCCGTCGTCGGAGTAATAATCCCGCTCCAGGCCGCACAGCACCTGAATCCGGCCGGCGTATTTCCGCTTCAGCCGGTCCATTTCAGCCCGGTAGGGCATGATTCTTTCCGCCGGCATGGCGGAGCTGTCCCAGTCCGCGTGGGAGTGGTCCGAAACGCCGATGACGGTCAGCCCGCGCCGGATCCCTTCCAGCACCATGTCCTCCGGGGTGTCCGCCCCGTCGGAGAACACGGAATGCATGTGCAGGTCCTTCATTTTCCGGTCATTTTCTCCTGCTTGATCTTATGGTCGATCACGTGGCGGGAGGCCAGCTCCTTCCGGATGTCCTCCAGTCCGATGCCGGCTTCCACCATGAGTACCATGACATGATAGGCCAGGTCCGCGATTTCGTAGACGGTTTCCGCCCGGTCCCGGTCCTTGGCGGCGATGATGACCTCCGTGGATTCCTCCCCCACCTTCTTCAGGATCTTGTCCAGACCCTTCTCGAACAGGTAGGTTGTGTAGGAGCCTTCCTTCTTCTCGGTTTTCCGGCCCCGGATCAGCTCCATCAGTCCCTCATAGGTGAAGTCTCCCCGTTCCTCGCTGATATAGACGGGATACTCGAAGCAGCTGTCCGTCCCCAGGTGGCAGGCGGGTCCGTCCTTCTCCACCAGGATCACCAGGGCGTCCCGGTCGCAGTCCGCCGTGATGGAAACGATATGCTGGTAGTTTCCGCTGGTTTCCCCCTTCAGCCACAGCTCCTGCCGGCTCCGGCTCCAGAAGCAGGTCAGCCCCTTCTTCATGGAGATCTCCAGGCTTTCCCGGTTCATATACGCCAGCGTCAGCACCTTTCTGCTGGCCGCGTCCACAACGATGGCCGGAATCAGGCCCTTTTCATCAAACTTCAGTTCATCCGCAGAGATCATGCTTCTTCTCCTTCCGTTCTGGCCGGGATGCCGTCCGCCCGCATGCGGCGCTTCAGCTCGCGGATATCGACTTCCCCGAAATGAAAAATGGATGCCGCCAGCCCCGCGTCCACGCCGGGCAGGGTGTGGAAAAGCTCCAGAAAATCCTCGATCCGGCCGGCGCCGCCGCTGGCGATGACGGGAACCTTCGCGATCCGGCAGACCTGCTCCAGCATTTCCAGATCGAAGCCCTTCTTCACCCCATCGGTGTCGATGGAGTTGACGACGATTTCCCCGGCGCCTTCCCCCACGCCCCTCCGGATCCATTCCAGCGCGTCCAGCCCCGTGTCGTCCCGGCCGCCCCGGGCAAACACCCGGAAGCCGCCGTCCACCCGCTTCACATCGACACTGAGCACGACACACTGGTCACCGTATTTCCGGGCCGCCTTCCCGATCAGGGAAGGATCCCGGATGGCGCCGGAATTGACGGATACCTTGTCCGCCCCGCATTTCAGCACCCGGTCAAAATCCGTCACGGTCCGGATGCCTCCGCCCACGGTCAGCGGGATGAAAACCTGCCGGGCGGTTTCCGTCAGGATTTCCGTGAACAGGGCCCTTCCCTCCGCGGAGGCGGTGATGTCATAGAACACCAGCTCATCCGCGCCGCACTCGCTGTATTTCTTCGCCAGCCGCACCGGGGAATCCACGTCCCCCAGCCCCTGAAAGTTCGTTCCCTTGACCACCCGGCCGTCCTTCACGTCCAGGCAGGGTATTATCCTTTTTGTGATCATCTTGCCTCCCTGATCGCTTCCCGCAGGTCAATCGCTCCGGTATACCACGCCTTGCCGATGATGGCGCCGTAAAGGCCCATCTCCCGCAGGGCGCGTATATCCTCCAAGCTGGAAACGCCGCCGCTGGCCGTGATCCGCAGGTTCATCTCCCTGCTCAGCGTCCGGTACAGCTCCCGGTTGGTGCCCCGCATGGCGCCGTCCCGGCTGATATCCGTGCAGATCAGCGTCTTCACCCCGGCTTCCGCCATCCGGCGGCAGAACCCCAGGAAAGGAAGTTCGGATTTCTCCGTCCAGCCCCGGATCGCCACCATGCCGTCCCGGATGTCGACCCCCACGGCCACCGCTTCCCCATAGGCCGCCAGCGCCCGGTCGAGAAGCCCGGGATCGGTCACGGCGGCGGTGCCCAGAATCACCCGGTCCAGGCCGCTGTCCAGATAGGTTTTCACGGTGTCCAGATCCCGGATGCCGCCTCCGATCTCGCAGAACAGGCCGGTCTCCTCCTTCAGCCGGATCACCGTTTTCAGGTTGGGCGTGGAGCCGTCCCGGGCGCCCTCCAGATCCACCAGATGGATGCACTGGGCGCCCTGGGCTGCGAATTCCCTTCCGATTTCCTCGGGGTGTTCGCTGTAAACCGTCATCCGGGCGTAGTCTCCCTTCAGCAGCCGGACGGCTTTGCCCTCATACAGATCGATCGCAGGAAAAATGATCATTCTCTTTACTCCGTTTGCGTAAATGCTTTCAGGATTCCCAGTCCCACGCGGCCGCTCTTCTCCGGGTGAAACTGGCACCCGAAAACGTTCTCCTTCCCGACGCAGGCGGTCAGATACACGCCGTATTCCGTATCCGCGGTCAGGGAATCCGCGCATCCGTCCGCGGCATAGGAATGGACAAAATAGACGTAGTCCCCTTCCCGGGTGTTCCGCAGCAGCGGGCTCTCCCGGCGGAAGCGGAGGGCGTTCCATCCCATCTGGGGAATCTTCAGCCTCCCCTCCGGATCCGCGCCCCCCTCCGCGATCAGCTCCCGGATCGGCCGGACCGTCCCTCTCAGCAGCCCGAGCCCGGCGTGTTCCCCGTACTCCATGCTCCGGTCAAACAGCATCTGCATTCCCAGGCAGATGCCCATCAGGGGCTTTCCCGCCCGGACGGATTCAATCACCGCCTGGTCCAGCCCGCTTTTCCGCAGCTTCTCCGCCGCGTCCGCAAAGGCGCCGACCCCGGGCAGGATCACCCGGTCCGCCCCCCGCAGGTCCTCGGGCCGGGAGGTGACCAGGGGCTTTTCCCCGATGGCCTCCAG
>CAMVDI010000169.1 GCA_947166205.1 uncultured Clostridia bacterium | reverse complement strand
CTCCTCCCTCTCTGAGGAGGAGCTCCGTTCCGTCATGGCGTCGGTGCTGAACCATGTGTCCGTTCTCCTGCCGGCGGGGCCCCATCCGGTCATGACCGGGAGGGAGTGGGGCTATCCGGAACTGGAGTATGATACCCCGTCCTGCATGAAACTCCTGCTGGAGGGGATCGCCTGGAGCCTGTCCGGTTTTTTCGGCGGCGGGCAGCCGGGGGCGGGGAGCACGCCTGCTCCTTCGTCCCCCTGACCTGCCCGAACATCGACGAGTTCCTGTTCCTGCCGGTAGCTGCCGGCTACTGGAAACAGCATGAGCTCTGGGACGGGACCTATACCCTGGACGACCTGCTGGATATTACAGAGCTGATCCGGGTGAGAAGGGAAAACGAAATGAGAGCGAGGGAAATAGAGCATGGCTGACCAGGAATTCCTTGCTTCCTTCGCCGTGGAGATCGACGAAGGCGGCGTTTCCCGCCTGCAGGCGGTGCTGTCGGAGAACCGGGAGCTGGCGGAGGACCTTGCCTCCGCCTTTGACGCGGCGACGGCGGCGATCCGGACCTTCTCGGAGGAACTGGGCGCGCTGCCGGGTTTCTCCGGGGGCCTGACGGAAGAGGGTTTCTCCGGCCTGGGCGGCCTGGCCCTGGGGCTGAATACGGAGGCGGCGGAACAGGACCTGCAAAGCTTCATTGCCCTGGCGAAAAAGCCGGTGCCGCTCTCCGCCAATGCTTCCGGCATCGTCTCCGCGGCCCGCTCGGCCTATATCGGCGTGAAGAGTATCTTCTCCACGCCGGTCACCCTGAAGGTGAACGTGGAGCGGTCGGTTTCCCCGCTGGATCCGGGGGATTCTCCCCTGGTCCCCATGTCCGCCGGCGGCCGGTTTACCCGGCCCACGGGCGTGCAGGTGGCGGAGGACGGGGACGCGGAGTATATCATCCCCGTGAAAAAGGAAGACCGGGCCCTGCCGCTCCTCCGGCAGCTCTTATCCGAGCTGTCTCCCGCTGCGAGACAGAGCCTGAGCCTTTCCGTGGACGGAGGTGGTCTGGCCTCTCTCTCCGGCGGCCTTTCCGCAGGAAATGCGACGGCTGCTTCTATTACACAGAATAATCAGAACGTTTCTGCTCCGGTGAATATTCAGGTGCACTCTTCCGGCGCCAATGCCGAACAGATTGGAGAGAGTATCTATGATACGGCGGAAAGGTATCTGGTGAGGACCTTGCAAGGGGTGATGGCATGAGTGCTTCCTCCACCGCATATGTCACATGTACGGTGTCCGGGAAAACCTATACCTGGCATTTTACCGGGGTGACGGGGATTGAGCATAATCTGGCGCTGAATTTGGACAATACATCCTCCCAAGGTATGGATATCGTTAACGGGGCCAGGAACCTGCCGAACCAGGTAACTTTGTCTGTCCTGGAGACGGATGCGGAGCATCCCGCCGGCTGGGCGGCAAGGATGCTGGAAGCGATGATTGCCCTGAAGAAACAGCGGATCCTCTGCCGGGTGGTCACCTCCATGGGTTCATATGACAATATGCTCCTGACGGAGATTACCGCCACGCAGGACGAAGAAAACCAGTATGGGTGGAGCGGTTCGCTGGCTTTTATGGAGTATATCCCCGTGACGGAGGAGAACGCCCGGGCAGTGAAGGAGAACTCCAACTCCTCCGTCCGGAAGAACACCGGCAGCACCGGCAGCAGCAGGAAGATCTCCGGCACGCCCTTTGAGCAGCTGCTGCAGAGAGCGGGGTTGAAATGACAGGATATTTATTGCCGCTGACGTTGGATCTCTGGCAGGTCATGACGCTGGACGTCGTCCTGGACGGGGAGGAGTTCCACGCCCAGGTGGAGATCCGGTACCTGCCGGCGCCGGATCAGTGGGTTCTGAGCATCTGGGACCACTCCAGCAGCGAACTGCTGGTGAACATGATTCCCCTCATCTGTTCCTATGGGCAGGTGAATGACCTGCTGCTGCCCTTCCGCCACCTGCGGAACGGCAGGGGTCTCGGGAGCCTGTTTTGCCTGAAGGGCACGGATGAACCGAGCAGCGTGGATCCAGTGGGGAATAATCTTACTGAATTCCAGATTATTTGGGGAGATACATATGGCTGATCTGGAAAGAAGTTTGTCTGTCATGGCTGACAATCTTCCCGTCATGGGGTATCGCCGTGCCCGGCTGACCGGGCATGACGCGCTGGGGCTGTATCCCATGCCCTTTGTGCTGCGGCTGTGGAACCTGGCGGAGGCGGATTACCTGCTTTTGTGCTCGGCGAAGGTTTTGTCCGTGCGGAGCGGGGATTCCGTGCTGGCGTCGGGGATTGTTTCGGACGTCTGCCGCCGGGCAGTGCCGGAGGGCCGGGTGACGGAGGTGGTCTTCGCCGCGGGGCTGGAGTTGTGGGAGGCGCCGGTGAGCCTGAGTGTGGAGGCCGGAGTATCCGTGTCGGAAACGGTGCGGCGGATCCTGGAAGCCAGCGGGACAGGGATCTCCCTTTTGTCTTTTCCCGGGGCGGATCCGGTCCGTTCCCGTCCCCAGGCCTTCTTCGGCCGGGCGGCGGAGTGCGTCGAGGAGGCGCTGAGCGGCGCCGGTGCAAGGGGATACCTTACCGATTCCGGCCTGTGCGTGGTGCTGGCGGAGGGCCTGCCGGTGAGCATGAGCCTGTCGGAGAGCGATCTGCTGGACGAGCCGGTCTTTACCGGAAACGGTCTCCTGCTTCTGCGGACCCCGCCGGTTGGCTGGCCGCTGGGAAAGACGGTTTCGGTCAAATGGAAGGACGGATCCCATGAGGGACCCGTCCTGGAAAGAGCGGTGTATGCGGACAACCTGGAAGGGAAGTGGGAAAGCGAACTGGTGATCGGGTAAGGGGAAGGTAACAGGTTCGTAACTTCCGGTTTTCTAATCCATCGATATTGATTTCGAACTGTTTCAGAAAAACAAAAGCGCGGAGCCTGATCAGACTCCGCAGTGAATCTTCCCAACAAGTTTATTGATTGAACAGCGATTCCAGCACATCAGCGTTTTCCTGCAAGGCTTTCAGTACCCAAACGCTCCAGTGCCGGGCATTGGAATCACTGTCACCGAACACATAGTCTTCCTGGCCGTAATCAATGACATCGAAGCCGGGAGTTGCCTTGCTTGCGCCTTTGGTCCGGTAAGCTGCCGCGTCTGCCAGGGAGAAGGATACCTTGCCATCCTCATCCAGCGTGACCCAGGAGGTCAGATCGGTTCCGGAAGCGGATTCGCTGCTGCCGTTGGCAGTCTGCTTTTCAGCGGCAGGCTTGGTAACCGTCACAGCGCCCTCCACATATTTCCCGTACATTTCATCTACATACAGGGTCAAAGAGTCTCCCAGGATTTCGCTGGGGACATGGCCGCCATCCCATTGCCATTCGATTACGGCGTCAACTCCGGCATTCAGAGCCTTGATCTGAATGTTCAGGGAATTCATCATGGAGATATCGCCCTCGGAAGCGCCGCAGACAATCCGCATCCATGTAGGATTCTCTGTATTTTCCGCTCCGATATAATTCAGCGGATTGTACAGGTTTACAATGTTTTTTCCATATGTATCGCCTGCTTCGATCTCAGCGATATCCGCCTCATACGCGGCAACCATTTCCGCATAGC
>CAMVDI010000168.1 GCA_947166205.1 uncultured Clostridia bacterium | reverse complement strand
CAGGTCGTATTTGCTCAGATCCTGCTTGATCAGCATCCGGTACATGGTGGGCGGCGCGCAGAAGGTGGTGATATGGTATTTGGCGAACAGCGGCAGAATCTCCGCCGCGTTGAAGCGGTCAAAGTCATAGACGAAGATGGCCGCCTCGCACAGCCACTGACCGTAGATCTTGCCCCAGCCCGCCTTGGCCCATCCCGTGTCCGAGATGGTCAGATGCAGGCCGTTGGGATTGACGCAGTGCCAGTATTTCGCCGTATGCAGGTGTCCCAGCGGATGCTTGAAGCTGTGGGCTGCGATCTTCGGGTACCCGGTGGTCCCGGAGGTGAAATACATCAGCATCAGGTCGTCCCCGCAGGCCGCGTCCTCTGGCCGGGTGAAGTGGGTGGAATACATGAGGTATTCCTCGTCGAAGGGATGCCAGCCCTCCCGCTTTCCGTTGACGATCAGCTTCAGCTCCAGGCTCGGCGCGTCCTTCGCGGCCAGCTCCGCCTGATGGGCGGTATCCCCGTCCGCGGTGCACAGGATCGCCTTGACCCCCGCCGCGTTGAAGCGGTATTCAAAGTCGTGCTCCTGCAGCTGCGCCGTGGCCGGGATGGCGATGGCGCCGATCTTCTCCAGGCCCAGAATCGCGAACCAGAACTGATAGTGCCGCTTCAGCACCAGCATGACCCGGTCGCCCTTTCTGATGCCCAGGGCCTTGAAGTAGTTGGCGCAGCGGTTGGAGGCCCGGTGAATATCCCGGAAGGTGAACCGCCGCTCCTCCATGTTCCGATCCAGGTGCAGCATAGCCAGCTTGTTCGGCACCTCGTCGGCGATGGCGTCGATGACGTCGAAGGCGAAGTTGAACTTTTCCGTATTCTTGAAGGTGATCTTCACCGGGGTTCCGTGTTCGTCCTTCTCCACATCCGCGAACCGGTGCCAGACCCGGGTGCGGCCCTCCTCGGCGGGATACTCCGTCAGCATGGGCCCCGTGGTGATCTTTTCCGGGGTCAGCTCGGGAATCGGGGCGCCGGTGGGGTTCAGCACGATGGCATAGAAGAGGCAGTCCTGCCCGCCCACGGCGATCATTCCGTGGGGCGTACCGCTGTCGTAATAGATGGAATCCCCGGGGTTCAGCACGGTGCTGTGCTCCCCGACCTGGACCTTCAGCTTCCCCTGGATAACGATGTCGCACTCCTGGCCCTCGTGGGTGGTCAGCTTGATGTCCTGCCGCTCCGCCTCGGCGCTGTAGGCCGCCTGCACGTACAGGGGCTCCGCGATCCGGTTCCGGAAGGAGGCGGCCATGTTGTAGTAGACCATGTCGTGGGCTTCCTCAATCCGCTGGCCCTGTCCCTTCCGGGTCACGGCAAAGGAGTTCAGCGTGGGGCTTTCGCCCTCGATGATGTCCCCCACGTCCACGCCGAAGGCCAGCGCGCAGCGGTAGAGGAAGGCGAAGTTCAGATCGGAGCGGCCCATCTCGCAGTCGATGTATTCCTGCTCGCTGACCCCCGTCTTCATGGCCATCTCCGCGATGGTATAGTTCTCGATTTCCCGGAGTTCGCGGATCCGGTGCGCCATCTCCTGGATCTTGTAGTTCAGCCCCGTCGTCTGCTGCATGATGCCCATCCTCCTGAAAAAAAAACGCCTCAAAGTCCAGCTTTGAGACGAGCGGAATCATCGCCCGCGGTACCACTCAAATTGCGCCCCGGGGGGACGCCTCTCCGGGCCCTCGCGGATCGGCTCCGCAGGCCCTCTGCGCCTGACGCGGCAGGTTCGGAAAGGTTCTACTCCGGGAAAGAACCCGTTTCTTCCTTTCAGCTCGGGAGCGACAGGCTCACGGCCCCTTCCCGCGGCTCGCACCGGCCGCCGCGTCTCTGAAGCGGGGAATCCGCACGCCCTCTCCTTCATGGCTTTGCGGACAGTCTACTTCACTTTTCCCGGGCTTGTCAATAGAAAAACGAAAAATGTGCAGGCGGATTCTTTCTCTTCCCGGGAAAACGTAGTATAATGCCTTCGGCCTGTATGGGCCGCCTGAGCCGGGGTCTTCCCCGGCGGGCAGTCGTTTCATCAAAAAGGAGGATTCGGAACATGAAAGATCTGAAAAAGTATCTGGCTGAGTTTATCGGGACCTTCGTGCTGGTATTCGTGGCCTGCGGCGTCGCCGGGCAGACGGGCGGCTCCCTGGCGGTGACCAGCGCTGCCTTCGGTCTGGTGATCGTGGCCATGGCCTACTCCATCGGCAACATCTCCGGCTGCCACATCAATCCCGCCGTCTCCATCGCCATGCTCTGCGCAAAGAAGATGTCCCTGAAGGATTTCTGCGGCTATGTGATCGCCCAGTTCCTGGGCGCCATCGCCGGCGCCGCGGTGCTGATGGGCATCGTGGGCGACGCCGCGAAGCTGGGCACCAACGCCCTGTACAACGGAAATGCCCTGATCTCCTTCGTGATCGAGGCGGTCCTGACCTGCATCTTCGTGCTGACCATTCTGGGCGTCACCTCGAAGAAGGAATACAGCGGCTTCGCCGGCCTGGTCATCGGCGGCGCGCTGACCCTGGTGCACCTGCTGGGCATCAACTTCACCGGCACCTCCGTGAACCCCGCCCGCAGCTTCGGCCCGGCCCTGATCGCCGGAAACCTGAGCGGCATCTGGGTGTTCCTGCTGGCTCCGCTGGTGGGCGGCATCCTGGCGGCCGTGATCTACAGCTTCCTGGCTTCCGACAAGGAATAAGAGGATCCCCGCCCCGGCGCCCCCGCGCCGGAAAAACAAACGCTCCCCGGCCTCACGGCCGGGGAGCGTTTTTCTGTTCAGGGAATCCTGCGTCCGGCTTCTCAGCCGTTCCCGGCCTCCTGCGGATCGATGGTGGAATCCGTCAGAATCACCCGGACCTGGGGCGAAACCTGAACCGCGTACTTGATCCGCACGCGCTCCGTCCCTCTGTCCGGCTCCCCGTACATGATGACAAAGACCTCATCCCCGTCCGCCAGTGTATCCGCGAAGGAGGTGTAGCCCGTTCCGTTGGTTTCCCGCATCTCCCGGATCCGCTCCGCGGTCCATCCCGTGGATCCGGGGTTCAGGTTCTCGGCGAAGGCCCAGAGCATCATCTCGATTTCATTGCGCCACTCCAGTGTCCCTTCCGCGTCCTCCGTATCCACGGACACGGCCTCCGGCAGGGCGGTGGTATGGTTTTCCGCCCGCAGTACCTCGCCTTCCCCGGTCATGAGAACGGTCAGCACGGGGGTCTCCCGGTCCCATTCATAGGCGCCGGAGGCCTCGAATCTGCCGTCCCCCGTGGCCGCCGTCTCCCAGACCAGCCGGTCCGCGTCGGGGATGCCCAGCGCGTCCATCGCGGCGATCTCCCCCGCGAAGGCCGCGGCCTCCTCCGCCGATCCGACGGTCCGGGGCGTCACCTTGTCCAGGGGCACGGGAATATCGGGAAATCCCGGCATCAGCGCCGTGCCGCCGTAGGGGTCCAGGGGATCCGGCGATCCCTCCATGTCCACCCCGGAGTAGTCCGGAACCAGGCTGTAGAATTGGTTTTTCTCCGGAATAACCTCCTTCACCGCCGTGGTGCCGTAGTTTTCCCCGGTCAGGGTGAAATTCACGGTCACGACCCGGGCCGCCCCGTTCCGGCACAGCACCTGTACGTCCGCCTCC
>CAMVDI010000167.1 GCA_947166205.1 uncultured Clostridia bacterium | reverse complement strand
CCCCGCCCGAAAAGCTTCCTTCATCCGGATCTTGTCCGTCGCCCGCAGGGCGGCCTCCGCCCGGACCCCGGGCAGTCCCATGGCCTCGCAGACCGCGGCCAGCGCCGGCATGGCCACGTCCGTCCCCGTGGTGGCCGCCGCCCGGACGCCGGCTTCCCTGGCCGCCCGGACCACCGCCGGGATGTCCCGGGTGTCCGCGCTGACGACCTCGTCCGCCAGGGCCAGGCCGGGATAGTTTCCCGGAATGCTGACCGCCAGGGTATACAGCCCCCGGGCCTTCGCCCGCCGGATCAGCGGCGCCTGGTAAACCCCGGCGCCGAGAATCATGATCTTCTTCACCGCCGCTGCCCCTCCGGTTTCTCCGGATCCGCCTTCTCGTCCGTGAAGGCGAAGAGCACGACGCCGGCCATGACCAGCAGGGCGCCGATGATCTTTCCGGCGGTGATCCCCTCGCCGAAGAGCAGCGCCCCGGAGACGATGCCCCAGATCACCGTGACCGCCTTGTTGGCGTAGGCCGCGCTCAGGGGCATGCGCTTGATCACCTGCTGCCATCCCAGGGCATAGACCCCCAGCAGCACCAGCGCCCCGCCGTAGAACAGAATAAACCGGGGGGAGAGGAAGGGCTCGCCGGCCGCCAGCTTGCTGCAGACCGTGCTGACCGAGTAGATCAGCAGCATCCCGTGCAGCAGCAGGTATACTTTCCACTTCATGGGGATCCTCCGTCAAAGAATCACGCTCTCCCGTCGGAGAGCGAGATACGGTTCTGTCTGATTCGCTTAGAAATCGCAGTTCATGGGGGTGCGGAAGTAGGGGATGACGTCGCGGATGTTCTCGACGCCGGTGAGATAGATCAGCAGGCGCTCAAATCCCATGCCAAACCCGGCGTGGGTGCATCCGCCGAACTTCCGCAGGTTCACGTACCAGTACATCTCCTCCTTGCTGATGCCCAGCTCGTCCATGCGGGCGGCCAGGAGGTCATACCGGTCCTCGCGCTGGCTGCCACCCATCAGCTCGCCGGCGCCGGGAACCAGCAGGTCCACGGCGGCGACGGTCTTCCCGTCGTCGTTCTGATACATGTAGAAGGCCTTGATGTCCTTCGGCCAGTCGTATACGAAAACCGGGCTGTGGAAATACTCCTCCGTCAGATACTTCTCGTGCTCCTTGGCGATGTCCTCGCCGTATTTCGGCTCAAACTGGAACTCCGTCCCGTTCTCCATGGCCTTCCGCAGAATGGTGATGGCCTCCTCGTGGGTCACCCGGGCGCAGGAGCTCTCCGCCAGGGCGTTCAGCTTCTCCAGCAGCCCGCCGCCGGTGAACTGGTCCAGGAATTTCAGCTCGTCCGGGCATTTCTGCAGCACGGTGCGGACCAGATTCTTCAGGAAATCCTCCTCGATTTCCATCAGCTGATCCAGGTCGCAGAAGGCGATTTCCGGCTCGATCATCCAGAACTCCGCCGCGTGGGTCTTGGTGTTGCTGTTCTCCGCCCGGAAGGTGGGCCCGAAGGTGTAGATCCGGCCGAAGGCCATGGCGAAGGTTTCGCCCTCCAGCTGGCCGGAAACCGCCAGGGCGGTGGGCTTGCCGAAGAAGTCCCGGCTGTAGTCCGGCTTCTCCCCCAGGGGCTGGGTCGTCACGGTGAAGGTGTTCCCGGCGCCCTCCGCGTCGTTGGCGGTGATCAGCGGGGTATGGACATAGACGTATCCCCTGTCCTGAAAATAGGTGTGGACCGCCATGGCCGCGACGCTGCGGACGCGGAACACCGCCTGGAACAGACGGGTCCGGGGCCGAAGATACGCGATCTCCCGCAGAAACTCAAGGGAGTGCTTCTTCGGCTGCAGGGGATAGTCCTCCGGGCAGTCCCCCTCCAGCTCGATGGCCGTGGCCTGGATCTCCGGGGTCTCCGGATCCTTGTAGCTGGGCACAACCTTCCCCGTCACCCGGACGGCGCTGCCCACCCGGAAGCCCTGAATCTTCTCAAAACCGGCCACGTTTCCGTCGTAAACCACCTGAGGATTCCGGAAGCAGGTGCCGTCAAAAAAATCGATGAAGCCCATATTCTTCTGCTTCCGGTGGTTGCGGATCCAGCCGCGAAGCGTGACTTCCTGCCCCTGCAGGGCGCTCAGGCCTTCCTTCAGTTCCCGGGTGGTCATGATGTCCATGGTTCGTCATCCTCCTGATTGGATAAATCGCCCCGGCGGCATGCCGCGGCGTCGCATATATCAGATTATTCTATCATAGACTCTGTTGCCGCGCAAGCAAGTTGAATGAAAGGGAGCGTACTTTGCGCCGCTGTCATTTTTTCATTTTTTCTTGACAAAATCGTAAAACTTGTTTAGGATTAAGTGATCGGCTGAAGCGGATTTGTCTCCGCTCGCTGTTTTCGATAGATTTGATTCGCTTTTTCGCCCGGCGGGGAGTCTCCGCGGGGTGGCTTTCGCGTTTGATGATGGAAGCAGCGCTCAGCCGCGGGATTTTTCTTCGCGGCTTTTTGTCGTGCCAGTGGTATGCGGCTTCGGTGCGCCCCCGCGGCGCGGGATCCGGCTTTTTTTCCGGGTCGCGCGTCTTTGGGCGGGAGCCGCTCCCCCGGCCTGCCGGTCCGTTCATCGTCTGAAAATCAAATAAAAGGAAAGGGGAGGGAGAAACGGATTGAGTCCGATCATCTGGATCATCATCGCCGTGGCCGCGGCTGCCTGCGGCTGCTTCGGCGGGTATACGTACCGGAAGAACTACGTGGAAAAGAAAATCGGCCGGACCGAGGATATGGCCAAGCGTCTGTATGACGACGCGGTCCGGAAAGCCGAGGAGTACAAGAAGGAAAAGGTGCTGGAGGCCAAGGAGGAGATCCTGAAGGCCAAGGCGGAGAATGACCGGGAGCGCGCGGAGACGGAGAAGGAGCTTCGCGAGCGCCGGAACGAGGTGCAGCGCAGCGAGCGGCACCTGGATCAGCGGGAAGAGACGCTGGACAAGCGGGAAGATACCCTGAACCGCAAGGCCCAGAGCCTGGAGGACAGGGAGAACAATTACAACAGCAAGCTGGCGGAGCTGGGGAAGAAGGAGGCCGAGCTCGAAGAGCTGAAGGCCAAACAGATTACCGAGCTGGAGCGGGTCGCCGCCATGAGCCGGGACGAGGCGAAGCAGATCATCGTGGACAAGGTCCAGAAGGACGCCTACCACGACGCCGCCGCCATGGTCCGGGATATCGAGACCCAGGCCAAGGAAGAGGGCGAGAAGAAGGCCCGGAACATCGTGGCCCTGGCGATTCAGAAATGCGCCGCGGATCACGTGGCCGAGACCACGGTCAGCGTCATCAACCTGCCCAACGACGATATGAAGGGCCGGATCATCGGCCGCGAGGGCCGGAACATCCGGGCGCTGGAGACGGCAACGGGCGTGGACCTGATCATCGACGACACCCCCGAGGCGGTCATCGTTTCCGCCTTCGATCCCGTGCGGCGTGAGGTGGCCCGCCTGGCGGTGGAAAAGCTCATCATGGACGGCCGCATCCATCCCGCCCGCATCGAGGAGACCGTGGAGAAGGCCCGCCGCGAGGTGGAGAACCAGATCCGCGAAGCCGGCGAGAACGCGGTTTTCGAGACGAATCAGCACGGCATTCATCACGAGCTGGTCAAGATCCTGGGCCGCCTGAAGTACCGGACCAGCTACG
>CAMVDI010000166.1 GCA_947166205.1 uncultured Clostridia bacterium | reverse complement strand
GCGGGATACCATGCAGTCCCACGAGCGCTGCTCCGTGGTTGAGGTCATGGGCCGCAACGCCGGCTTCCTGGCCCTGTATGTGGGCACCGCCGTCGGCGCCACCGCCGTGCTGGTTCCGGAGCACAAGCTGAATTTCGAGCGGGACGTGATCGAGCGGATCCGGGCTTCCCGCCTCGCCGGCTACACCCATTTCATGGTGGTCGTCGCCGAAGGCGCCGGCAGCGCCATCGAGGTGGGCCAGAAGATTCATGATGCCCTGGGCATCACCCCCCGGGTCAGCGTCATCGGCCATATCCAGCGCGGCGGCGCCCCCACCGGGCGTGACCGGGAACCCGCCACCCGCATGGGCTACTACGCGGTGCAGGCTCTGGCCCAGGGCCGGGGCAACTGCATCATCGGCACGCAGGAGGGCGGCATCGTCGAAATCCCCATCGAGGAAGCCCTCACCATGAAGAAGCATCTGCAGATGGACCGCTACAACATCATGGAGATGATGCAGTTCGGTACGGATCATCCGGACTGAGCGGACGGCGCGAATACGGAAAAGCGGCCGGGAATTTTCTTCCCGGCCGCCCTTTTTGTGTCTCCGTCCGCGGCCCTCCCCCGTTTCCGGCGGGCTCATCCGGATGCCCGGGGCCTTCGCCGGCCTTCCGCCGCCCTCTCCCTGTTCCGGCGGGCCTGTCAATCCGTGATGGTTTCCCCGGTCAGGGATTTCCAGAAGGACCGGATGGTGTTCTGGTTGGAGACCCCGTAACTGGGGTCGTACTGCTGAGCCTCGCTCATGGTTCTCAGAAAATGCACGCACAGGTGCCCGTCAAAGTTGTTGTCCTTGATGGAGCCGGACATATGGGGCATGTCGTGGGTGGATCCGATGGTCCAGGTTCCCCCGGGCAGCTTCACATAGACCGCCTTCTGGCTCCAGGTGTTGGACCCGCCGAAGGCCTTCAGCAGGTTCGCCGTATCCTCCGCCGTGCAGGGCTCCGCGTCGCAGTGCCGCCCGCAGGAGTAGATCCGCAGGTTCCATCCCTGCTTTGAGCCGGGCTCATAGATGTAGAGCACCTGCCCGTTCCTCAGCGACGGCTTGATATCGTTGTACCAGTGCAGCAGCCGGACCTGTCCGCCCGAAGGCCCGGACGCGGTGGCAGACGAGGAGGGATCCCCGCCGCTCTCCGTCCGGGATTCCGTCTGGGCCGCCGCCTGCTCTCCGGAGTTCTTTCCCGCCGTCCCGGCCCCGCTCTTTTCCAGGGCCTGCAGCGTCTTCTTTCCCGCCAGTCCGTCCGCGCTGAGGCCGGCGGCCTTCTGGAAGGCGATGACCGCCTGCCGGGTTCCCTTGCCGTATTTTCCGTCCGCGCTTCCCTTCAGATATCCCAGCTCGATCAGCCTCTGCTGCATGATCTTCACCCGGGATCCGGTGCTGCCCATCCTCAGGGTGCCGTAGTTTCCGCTGAAGAGGCCGGAGCCGGAGGATGCCTGCTGGGCCGAAGCCTGCTGGGCCGATGCCTGCTGAGCCGATGCCTGCTGAGCCGATGCCTGCTGAGCCGATGCCTGCTGAGCCGTCTGCGTGTTCCCGCCGCTCTGGGCGGTCCCCGTCTTCGTCCCGGACTGTCCCGCCTTCTGATAGACCAGCTCCTGGGTCTTCGCCCCGGCGACCCCGTCCGCCTTCAGCCCGTTCGCCCGCTGAAACTTCTTCACGGCCTTCTCCGTATGGGTTCCGTAGATCCCATCCGGGGTTCCGCCCAGATAGCCCAGCTGGATCAGCGCCGTCTGCAGCTTTTTGACCTCGTCGTTTCTGACGCCGGAGTACAGCGTACCGGGCTGATAGGCCCGGGCGCCGCCCGCCGCGCAGAGAATCAGGATCAGAACCAGACAGAAGCTCCTTCTCATTCCGCTTCGCAAGCTCATCCCCCCCTTTCCCGGGGAAGTATACCACGCCCGTCGTCATTTGTAAATTTTTTATTTCTTCTTTGTTACATTTCTCTGTGTTTTCCTGTGCTCCGCCTCCTCGGCCCGGGGTAAAGGCGCTGATGCGGATTCTTTTCCCCTGTCAGGGATTTCCCCTTGACACCGCTTCCAAAATGTGTATACTGTTCCCCTGTCAGGGTTTTTGGACTGACAGGGAGCGTGATTCCTTTGTCCCGGGAGGATCTGGAAAGAAAGGTGGATCTGGCCTTTCTCGCCGCCTTTTACGGCGGTCTGCTGACGGAGAATCAGCGTCAGGTCCTTTCCCTGCACTGTGAGGAGGATTATTCCCTTTCCGAGATCGCGGAGGTCGTGGGCATCTCCCGCCAGGCGGCCCATGAGACGCTTCTCCGCGCCTCCGCGAAGCTGACGGGGCTGGAGTCCTCCCTCGGGATGGCCGCCCGCTTCCGTCGGATGGAGGCCGGGCTGGAGGAAGCCCTTTCGTCCCTGCGGGGTCAGGATTATTCCCGGGCGGAGCGGATCCTGGAGGATCTGATCAGTCTGGATCAGGAGGACAAAAATGGCCTTTGAAGGCTTGAGTGAAAAGCTGCAGAACGCTCTGCGGAAGATGACGGGCAAGGGCAGGCTCTCGGAGCAGGCCGTCCGGGAGGGGATGCGCGAGGTGCGCATGGCCCTGCTGGAGGCCGACGTGAACTACGCCGTGGCCAAGGATTTCATCAAAAAGGTGACCGAACGCTGCGTCGGCCAGGATGTTCTTTCCTCCCTGACCCCTTCCCAGCAGGTCATCAAGATCGTTCAGGAAGAGATGACCTCTCTGATGGGCTCCAGCAACGCCCGTCTCAACTGGTCCTCGACGGTGCCCTCGGTCATCATGCTCTGCGGCCTGCAGGGCGCCGGAAAGACGACCATGTGCGCCAAGCTGGCCGGCTATCTGACCAAGCAGGGAAAAAAGCCCATGCTCGCCGCCTGCGATATCTACCGCCCCGCCGCCATCAAACAGCTGCAGGTTGTCGGGTCCCAGGTGGGCGTCCCGGTCTTTGAAAAGGGGACGCAGGATCCGGTGAAAACCGCGAAGGAAGCCGTGGAGAACGCCCGGTACTACGGGCGCGACGTGCTGATCATCGATACGGCCGGCCGTCTCCATATTGACGAATCCCTGATGGATGAGCTGCTCCGGATCCGCGAGGCCGTCCGTCCCTCCGAGATTCTGCTGACCGTGGACGCCATGACCGGTCAGGACGCGGTCACCGTCGCGAAGGCCTTCGATGAAAAGCTGGATGTCACCGGTGTCATCCTGACCAAGCTGGACGGCGATACCCGCGGCGGCGCGGCCCTGAGCATCAAGGCGGTGACGGGAAAGCCCATCAAGTTCTCCGGCACGGGGGAAAAGCTTTCCGATATCGAGCCCTTCCATCCGGACCGGATGGCCAGCCGCATCCTGGGCATGGGCGACGTGCTGACCCTGATCGACAAGGCGACGGAAGCCTTCGACGAGCATGACGCCGAGAAGTTTGCCCGCAAGGGGATGAGCGAGCGGCTGACCCTGGAGGATTTCCTGGATCAGATGCAGAGCATGAAAAAAATGGGCGGCCTCAAGAGCATGATCAACATGCTCCCCGGCATGAGCGGCAAGGACGTGGATGTGGACGAGAACGCCATGAAGAAGCCCGAGGCCATCATCCGCTCCATGACGCCCGCCGAGCGGCGGAATCCCGGGATCCTGAACGCCTCCCGCAGAAAGCGGATCGCCGCCGGCAGCGGCACCACCGTGCAGGATGTCAACCAGCTGATCCGCCAGTTCGAGCAGGCCCAGC